>CAZGJW010000055.1:0-17548 GCA_964525675.1 uncultured Spirochaetota bacterium | reverse complement strand
ACGGATTTGGTCTTTGAAAGACCATTCCGATTTTCCTCCTTACCATAATGGTATTCAACCGATTTATATCTACACCGTTAAGCAGGATTTTACCGCTTGTTGTTCCTCCAGGGCTCATTTCGTGCATTCGATTAATGCATCTGATAAAAGTCGTTTTTCCACAGCCGGAAGGACCCATAATGGAAACAACTCTGTTCTTCTTAACAGACAAGTTTATATCACTAATAATTTTCTTATCATAGAAAAATGCGTTTAAATTTTCCACCCGTAAGAGTGAACTTCTCTTCCCGGCTGCGGAAACTTTCGAATTTACTTCAGCAATTGTTTCTTTCCCCATTACCTGCCTTCTCTTTTTGATACAAAGAGTCGCGCAATCATATTTATGACAAATACGCCAAGAATAAGCAAAAGCGAAGCCCCCCAGGCCAATTTATGCCATTCATCATATGGACTTGTTGCATAGGTATATATGACCAAAGGAAGAGAGCTCATTGGTTTTCCTATACGCACGTTCATAAAAGGGCTTCCAAAAGCAGTAAAAAGGAGCGGGGCTGTTTCACCTGAAATTCTTGTACTGCCAAGGAGTATTCCATTAAATATTCCTTTGAGCCCGGTTGGAACAACCACCTTGAGGATAACCCTGTGATAGGGAACTCCCAACGAAATAGCTGCCTCCCGAAGTTCATTGGGTATTCGTTTAAGAGTCTCTTCCGTGGATTTAAGAACAAGAGGAACTACCATAATTCCAAGGGCAATACTCCCGGATAGCGCTGAAAAATGGCCCATAGGGACAACGGCTATTACCCATGCAAAAATACCAATAACAATGGATGGTGTACCCTGAAGAATATCTGTACTCAGCCGTATGCAGTATGAAAGCCAGGAATCTGGAAACTCGGATGTAAAGATTCCTCCAAAAATAGCAAGAGGAACAGACAGAATGAGAGCAATAATCAAAATGATACCGGATCCGACAAGAGCATTAAGAATTCCCCCTCCACTCTCCCCAACAGGTTTCGGCAATTTCGTAATAAAATCCAAACTTATGGAGGATACTCCGTTGACAAGAAGGTAAAATAGAATAAAACCAAGCGGTATCACAACCATGAATGAAATAGAGAATATAATTATGCCCGAAAGCTTATTTTTGAAAATCCTCTTTCTAATAGATTTCTCATCTCCAAGAATCTCTGCAAGATAGGCAGTATCTAATTTTCTTTGAGTTTCTCCACTCATTTGTTTGTGTCCTTTATTTCAAACCGCTTCATTATAAACCTTCCTATGAAATTTATTATTGCTGTTACCAAAAACAGAAGCAGGCCCAGCTCTATGAGCGATGACAGATAAAGGGAGCTTACAGCTTCGGTAAATTCATTTGCTATAACTGAAGCCATGGTGTTTCCAGGTGCAAAAATATTGAAAGAGAGCTTATTTGTATTCCCTATAACCATGGTTACCGCCATTGTCTCTCCAAGAGCTCTGCCGAGAGCAAGAAGTATTCCGGCGAAGATACCTGATCTTGAAGTTGGAATGATGACTCTCCTGATAACTTCCCAGTGAGTTCCTCCAAGAGAATAGGCAGCTTCTTTAATATCCTCGGGAACCATACTCATTACCTCTCTTGCCATCGTTGAGGCATAGGGAATAATCATAATAGCTAAAATTATTGATGCAGCTAGAATACTTACCCCATATGGAGGAATTACAGTTGCCAGTTCCATCTTTCTGATCAGCGGAACAAGTACTAAAAGCCCCCAAAAGCCATATATAACAGATGGTATCCCCGCAAGTAGTTCGACCGCACTTTTTAAAACAGTTTTAGCTATTCCTTCTTTCATGTACTCACTTAATACAAGCGCAACAGAAAATGAAAGCGGAAAAGCAATCATCAAGGCAATAAAACTTGTTATAAGTGTTCCAGTGAGGAAGGGTAATGCTCCATAGACCTCTCGAACCGGATCCCATGTTTGTCCGGAAATAAAACTTAAACCATAGGTCCGGATTGCAGGGATAGATCGAAAAACAAGGGTCGTTAATAAAAGGGACGGAATTATTAAAACAACGATCCCGGTAAGTTTAAGGAAACCCTTAAATGCCTTTTCAGTAATTATGGTTTTATCCATTATTTATCTTGTCTCTGAACACTCGCCCTTGGACAAAGCCCATGGGTGAGTGTTCGGTTCTACATTTTACTTAAAATCTACGGATTTCCCGCTGTATGTTACGCTGTTTATAATTACTTCTGCTTTTTTTACAGCTGCAGCGGGAAGCGGTGCATAGTGTAATGGTTCGGCATATTGCTGACCTTCATGTTCGGCAAACCAAACAAGTTTCAAAAATTCTTTTACCTTATCCAGGCTTCTTTTGCCATAGTTCTGCTCTTTGTAGAAAATCAACCAGGTGAAACCACTGATAGGATAACCGTCAGAAGCTTCGGTATTTGTTATGGAGACACGCGTATCTGCAGGTAAACTTACATTTGCTGCTTTACTTACACTTTCAATTGACGGCTTTATAAAATTACCGGATTTATTCTCTATATTTCCTACCGGCATATTGTTCTGAAGCGCATAGATGAGCTCAACGTATCCGATTGCACCGGGCGTTTGCTTTACAATAGCTGCAACACCGGGATTACCCTTCCCTCCCAAGCCTACAGGCCAGTTAAGAGACTTCCCCCGTCCAACACGTGCTTTCCATTCTGGACTCACCTTTGTGAGGTAGTCACTGAATATGAAAGTAGTTCCGCTGCCGTCAGATCGGTGAGCTACAACTATTTCCTGGTCAGGAAGTGATATCCCGCTGTTTATTTTCTGAATCTGGGGATCATTCCATCTAACAATCTCTCCAAGAAAGATTCCAGCAATAATTTCAGAAGTAAAATTGAGAGTTGGAGCTCCATTAAGATTGTATGTTACTGTTACAGCACCCATACATGTCGGTACATGGAGAATTTCTCCATCTGCTTTTGCAAGTTCATCATCACTCATAAACGCATCGGTACCGCCAAAATCAACTGTTTTGCTGAGAAGCTGACTGATGCCGCCGCCTGATCCAATTGCTTGATAGTTTACTTTTACTCCGGTTTTTAAATAATAAACATTAAACATTTTTGAGTAAAAAGGATACGGAAATGTTGCTCCTGCTCCCAACAATTCACTAACGGTTTTTTCTGCAGCGGGAGTTTCGGCAGACTTTGATTTTTCCTCTTTACTTCCACTGGCAAACAGCATACCTGCTACTGCCAGTAACATCACTGCAAATACAGCGATCTTTTTTACCATTTTTTTCCTCCAAAGTTTATTTATTGGATATAAAATAAAGGTTATTTTTTAAAGTTTTATTAAACTAATGTTAAATTTCTGTTATTAGAGGATACAATTACAGCTGAATAATTACAATAAAACAAGAGAGGACGATAAAGGGTTGAATTAAATGTGACTTTGATATAATAAGACAGTTGGTGTGTTTTGCTGAAAGAGGATACTCCTGAAAAATGTTAAAACGATGTTAACTGAGAAAAAAAGCAGGTCTAACCTTAGGGTTGGGCGTATGCCGGCAACCGGACCCTGAACGTTGTTCCTTTGCCCCTGCTGCTTTCAACATCGATGCTGCCGTTATGCAACAGGACGATATGCTTAACTATCGAGAGGCCGAGGCCCGTCCCCCCGAGCCTTCGCGAATGGGACTTGTCCACAGTGTAAAACCGCTCAAATATTCGAGTAAGGTGCTTTTCAGGAATACCGATGCCCGTATCCGCAACCACAACATCGACGCCTCCTGTGCTCCGAACAGCTTCAATACGTATCTTCCCGTTTTCCGTATACTTCAGCGCATTGTCGATGAGATTTATAAAAACCTGCTCAAGTTTAATGGAGTCACCGTAAACAGGGGGAAGTCCCTCCGGAATACTATACTCGATGTCAAGCCCTTTTTTTGAAATGCGCGCATCAAACATCTTTGTTATAGTAAGCAGCAGCATTTTGATGTCTACACTCTCAATCTGCAGCTCAAGGCCTTTTTCTTCAAGACCGGAAAGGGTAAGCAAATCCGCGACAATACTTATAAGCCGGTCTGTATGCCGTTTGATAATATCGAGATACTGCCTGTTTTCATCATCCACTTCCTCAATCGTCTCTGCATATCCCTTTATCGCCGTAAGGGGGGTTCTCAGCTCGTGGGAAACGTTTGCCACAAAATCCCTTTTTATCCGTTCGAGGTTTTTAATATCGGTGATATCGTGAAAAATAAGGACAATCTCCTGAATCGCTGCAATCGGGGACGCAGTTATCTGGTAATAACTGGTGCCGATTTGTATCTCGTCCCGAACCGAGATATTCTCAGCCATAACTTTTTGCACCAGCTCTATGATTTCAGTTTCACTGAAGGCTTCCCGGAAACATGCACCCTTTGCAAGATCTTTCCCGATTTTCCGCTGAACGCTCCTGTTGCTGAGCACAACTTTTCCTTCCCTGTCAAGAACGACGAGCCCGGGTCCCATTGAAGAAATGATATGGTTCAATTCCTCTTTCTGAAAAGAGAGTTCCCTCATATACTTTTTCAACTGGGTAGTCATGTAGTTGTAGTTATCGGCAAGCTCTTTCAGCTCATCCCTGCTCTTCAATCGTATCTTCACATCAAAATCGCCGTCCGCAACGCGTTTCGTCCCTAAAATCAGCTGGCGTATCGGCTTGATGATTCTTCTTGAAAAAAACAGGGCAGCGATCAGAGATATTACGATAATCACGATCGAAATAAGAAATATCCTTAACCTGAGGTTATTCAGCAACCCACTGATACTTTTCAGATAGATACTCAATCGCAATACACCGATGACCGTTTCGTTTTTTCTTATAGGAATCGCGACATAGAGCATCTGGGCGTTCATGGTACTGCTGTATCGAAGAGACCTTCCGACATCTCCATTGAATGCCGTTATAACTTCCGGCCTGTTTCGGTGGTTTTCCATTCCGGCGGGATCCGTTTCCGAATCCGCCACCACTGAACCGTCAGAAGCAATAAGTGTTATCCGTTTATCGACCTGTGTTCCTATTTCGTTCACCATGACGTTCAAATGTTCGTATTCCCTGTTCTCAAAATAGGGGAGAACCGTTAAAAGAAGCGGATAGCCGAGGTGTTCGAGGTCCTGCGCCAGGGTTTCGATGTACTGATTCTTTATTGTTTTAAACGCGAAGATGAGAAAGTAGGTGGACAGGAGAATGGTGATCAACAGGAATCCTGCAAATATCTTGAGAAACAGCGAATTCTTCATGATATAAAACCGATCACATTCTCATCGGACCCACGCCGGTAAATACCAGCTGTATAATATATTTTGAGAAATAAGAAGATTCTTCATACCTCGAGCTTGTATCCCACACCACGTACATTTTTGATGATCCTTCCGTATGTGCCGAGTTTCTGCCGTAAATGCCTGATATGCACGTCGATTGTCCTGTCTATAACATATTTCTCACTGCCCCAGAGCCATTCAAGTATATTATCGCGTGAGAATACCCATCCGGGCTTCGAGGCAAGAAGCTGCAGAATCTTAAACTCCGTTATCGTAAGCTCCAGCTTATTTCCGTGTATAGCGACGGTGTACCGCTGGCTGTCGATATCCAGAAAATCCCCTACACGCAGTACTGCCGTCTCCTCCTCCTTTTCCCCCCTCCTGAGCACTGCCTTAACGCGTGAAACGAGCTCTTTCGGTGAAAACGGCTTGGTAACATAGTCGTCCGCGCCTAATTCGAGCCCGATAATCTTGTCTGTTTCCTCCGCTTTAGCGGTGAGCATAATGATGGGCATCATCCTGTACTTTTCCTCGCTCTTAAGACGCTTGCAGATTTCAAGCCCGTCCGCATCGGGAAGCATCAGATCAAGAATCAGCAGGTCGGGTATCTCTTTTTTAATAGACGCAAGAAAGCCCACTGCGTCATGAAACTCCTTCACTTTAAAATTCGACTTTGTGAGATGCAGAGAAACGAGGCGGGTAATGTCTGTTTCATCGTCAACAACCGCTATTAGTCTGCTCATCAACGCCTCCGGTTGTTTTAAATACCTAGCCAGGGTTCGACAAGACAGGGTATCGGTATGATTATCTAAAGGACCTATTAGACAAATATACGGTGATTTACTCTTGAACAGCAACTAATGATATTGCAATGCCCAACGATGAACAATGGGTTACCTATCAGACTGAATATACAATTTTTAAATCATCTAAACATATAAGGTGTTTCACTGAGGTTCCGGGGTAATTGCAATAATTACCGTCATTTTATATATCCCTTCTTATACGCAAGTTCCGCATTGAGAATCGAACCTGGAGCCGCACCTCTCCTCGTATTGTGGGATATAACCATAAACCTGACCCAGTTATCAATAACACGCACACGGCCGACGCTCACCGACATACCCCATGCCCTGTCAGCAGGCTCGCCTGCATTGACATCGTACCTGTGCTGGGGTCTGTCCGGTTCATGTCTGTATATAATCGGCTTTTCCGGCGCTGTGGGAAGGTCCTGCACAGCCGGCGGCGATGAAAAATTCTCAAAAAGACCGATCACTTCATCCTCGTCAGCAGCTTTGTCAACCTCCACCTCGGCCGCCTCGAAGTGACCGTCAATGGCCGGTATTCTCACACAGCTTGCATGAAGCTCGAATGACGCATCGTTCACCCTTTTCGATGCCGCATCATACTGCCCCAGTATCTTCACAGCCTCGATCCGCATCTTTTGTTCTTCACCCTTTATAAACGGGATAACATTGCCCATAATATCCAGCGAGGGCACACCCGGGTACCCGGCACCTGAAATTGCCTGGTACGTGGCAACGACGACTCTCTTTATCCCGAGCGGGGCAACAACCTTAAGCGGAAGGACAAGCCCGGTAGTGCTGCAGTTTGCGTTTGTGACGATAAACCCTTTCTTCCCTTCGATCATATCGATCGTTTCGTGATTTACTTCCGGGATAAGGAGCGGCACATCATCATCCATTCTGTGGCTCGCGGTGTTTGAAAAGACGGCAATCCCTGCTTCTGCGAGTTTTCTTTCGAGCCCTACAGCGACATCCGATGGAAGTGCGGAAAAGGCGATTCTCACACCCGTTTTCTTTATCTCTTCAATATCGATCGTAATCATCCGCATATCGCCGATTTCTACAGGGAGGTGGGTTACGAGTTTCCAGCGCTCCGTATCCTCGTACCGTACTCCCCCTCTGCCTGCCGAAGCGGCGAGTGCGCCTATCTCGAAATACGGGTGGTCGATAAGGGCCTCAATAAACCGCTGGCCCACCATTCCCGTTGCGCCGAGTATCGCTGCCTTGATTTTTGCCATGTACTCCTCCATTTCTTTTTTGATTTCCGTCCCGATTTCAATCGGACACTATGAGTCCATACAGCGCTGCCTATACAAACCCGGGGTTGATTGTGCAATTACAAAAAAACCCATACCCCCGGGCAATTCGGTCGATTCATGTTCGTAAAGACTCATTACCCTATCCGGCCTTTCCCGATGAGCCGAACAGCTGTATAAAGAATCTCACCCGATCCCTGAGCGCTTTAGTCGCGAGGGGAAAGAGTTTTCGCATATCGGTTTCTCGCGGGTTGTCGGCCAACGCCTCACGCAGCACCGATAGAAATGTCGCCTGCAGTACGGTTGATACATTGACCTTGGATACTCCGTACCCGATTGCCTCTTTTATCCCCCCCTCGTTCTTCGCGAGCGGTATCCCATGCACGCGTGCTTCTTCAGCCGATCTGACAACCCCTGATGACCCGTGCAGAACGAGCGGGATTCCCGCTTTTGACGAAAGTTTTTCGAGATGAGCAAGATCAAGCGGCTGAACCGCCCCCCGCATACCGTGTATACTGCCGCATGCAACGGCGAGAGAATCGCAGCCTGTACGGCGTATAAACTCCTCGACCAACTCAGCCTGCGCATACAGCTTGTGGATACGAGCCTTGAATAACGCGGGTATTTCTGCAGAATCGTCAGGTATCTCAATCGATGCTTTGAGTTCCGCAAGGCGCGGGATCTTTCCGAGCTCAGCTTCAACAGGAATACCGCACGCATGGGAGAGCTCGGCGACCCGCGTTGTTGCTACGACGTTTTCTTCAAAGGCATTCTTCGACTGCACCTTCTCGTAGATGGTCGCAAAATCAGGAGTACTTTCCCCGCTCTCCTGGATATACCTGTTCAGGTGCAGATCCGTCCCGTCGAACATGAGGGAAGTAAAACCCGCCCTCAGGCAGCGTACGCATACACCGATATCCTTTCCGTGATCGAGATGGAGCACTACCGGAACACTCGCCTGTTCGGCCTTTGTTCTGACTATACTGGCCGCTTCCTCGGTCCCCGCATACCTGAGTGTTCCCATGCTCACCTGCACGATAACAGGCGCCTTTTCATCTTCAGCGGCGTCGATAACAGCATGCGCCGTCTCCAGGTTATGCGCATTGAACGCTCCCACCGCATAGTGGTATTTATACGCATCCTGCAGTATTTTACTGCTCGTCACAAGGGGCATAACAACTCCTTTCATGGTAGTACTAGAACGAGTACCGGTTCATAATATACATGGTGATGTCCCGGTCGTCCATATCCAGGAAATCGAAGGTATACCTGAGTTTCGTGCCTGCGGAAAAATTCGGGAGGAAGTCTCTCATAAAAACAAATGAACCGGCAAGTCCTGTTCCGTTCAGGGCTTCCGGAATAAAGGACCATCCATCAAGAGGTCTCTCGTACGGGTAGAGGCTTGCGAACCTGCTTGAATCGGTATTGTAGTAGATAAGCTCAGCAGATGAAGACTGCCTTTTATCCCTGTACAGCAGGGCCGAGGATACACCTGTACCCGTATATGCACGTGTTTCAAAGGGACCGCCGAATCTGTTTTCCAGTGCGTACTGCATCGAAAGCCGATCTGCAAGTGCATGCCTTAGAGAAAATTTCGATAACAGTTTCCATGAAAGTGAATCCGGTGCATAGTAGTAATGATCGATTATTTCTACAGTCTGTTTCAGCCTGATATCAAGAGAATCAGTAAGCGGAACATCGATCCTCTGCGCGTACGACAGCCCGGTCTCGAGATCTCCGGAGTACTCCGTCGAGGAAAGCTCACTGTAGGTGTACAGCCAGTGAGCGAATCGCCTGCTGTCTTTTCCGTACTGCACACCGGCGAGCACACCTGTAATATTGTTGATGCCTTCGGGGTATTCCTGGCCGTGCGGATTCACGAGTGTCGCCGGAAGGTACTGTGTCCAGAGGATAACGCCTGTGTTGTGTATCTTTTTTCGCACACCACCCGAAAACCCGACTGCCGAGACGAAATCCCCGTTGAACTCCTCGTAATAGGAGAGGCTCCGATAAAACGTGCCTGCAATTTCACCAAATATTTCAAGCGGCTGGTACAGCTTGAAGTAGGTATTTGCCGACCAGTACTGCTTTCCCCTGAAATAAAACGACGTCTTGTCGTCCTCTCCTGCGTCAAAGTTGTAGTACGGATCAATGAGCCTGTTATAATGGGAAAAGCTTACGGTGAACCCTGCCGTGAACAGCTCGGTCTTCGAAGAGAAATTCAGTCCACTGACAAATTCCGACAGGTTATTTCTCTTGTCGCGGTCACTGTCAACCTCATAATCCGGATAGTCACGCACAGCGGAAAATATATTGTTTTTACAGGAGTAGGTATCAGGAAATCCATCCTCTTTACCTGTAAAATCGTCGTTGTCATCCTCGTTTATTATTCCATCAGAATCGTTGTCGTTGTACTGATAGTAGCTGCTCTCACCTGCAGTACAGTCGAACCTGTTCACGCTGAGAAACGGCCGCAGCTTGAATAGACACCGCTCGTACTCGAGGGCGATCCCCTCAAGCACAACGGTCTTCGAAGACGAGCTAGCCGGATAGATGCCGTCGCGGTAGCGAGCCAGGTCATAGTAGGGATTTGACAGAATGATCGGGAAAGTCCCGCCGTATAAAATCCCCTGTCCGAATTTCGGATAATAATTACCCAGGACAATCCGATTCATCTTGAAACGATCTTTAAAAAGAACGTAATAACTCCCGTTTTCATAGAGACCGGTTTCTGAATCTGTGAGATAACCCCCCGGATAATAGCCGCTTTCACCCGTACCTTTTACAAGAGATACATTCACCGTTACATTCTCAGACGGAACGGAAAAAAGCCTGTAGTACAGGTAGAGATTCCTATAGTTGAAGGATGAGCTCGAGGGGTAGTAGCTTTTGAATGTAAAACTGCCGTCTGCCGTCACTCCGGCAGCCGGTATAAAGAAAAAGCAGATCACGTATATAAAGTAAAAAAAACAACACTTCTTCATCAGCAGCCTCATATATCTTCATCCATTCAAGTCCTGCAATTGTAGCATATCCATTTAAACAGTTCAACGAGTTTATTGCAATTTTTATCTTTATATAAATTATTAACAACGGTTTGTAGCAGCAGGGCAAAAAAGTGGAAAAAAATGTTTCAGCAATTTCTAAAATAAATTTTTAGTACTATTGACATTTCTTTGAAAAAAGATATAATGAATTCAGCTCAATAAATGGAGGTAAGGGAGAAATGAAAGGAAATAAGAAAATATCACTGTACCCGCTGTTTCTGATTGTACTGGTTATGCTTATTCCGTCTTTTGTGCTTTTTGCTGGTGGAAACAAGGAACTCCAGGGTAGATTGAACAACTGCAATACCAAGGTCGACACCCTTGAATCCGAAAATTCTAATTTGAAATCCGAAAATTCCGATCTGAAAGCGAGAAACGATGAACAGCATAAACAGATTACCGATTTAAATGCCGACAAGCAAAAACTGGAGAAACAGATCGCCGACATGCAGGCTCAGATCGACAAATGGGTTGCCGAGATGAAAAAATACGGGATTGAACCTGAAGAGCCCTCGATCGTCTCAAAAACGGTCGAAGAATCACTGCAGGCAAAAGATGCGAAAATCGTGCAGCTCGAAAGTAACATAGAGGCAAAACAAAAAGAGCTCGACCGGACAAAGAGGGAGCTTGAACAGGTGAAGTACGAGCTGGAACAGTTAAAAAGCAAACAGAGTCAGGCGGAGAAGGATGCCGAACAGCTAAAAATCGAAAATTCCCTCTATGAAAGAAAGGTAAACGATCTGGAGGAAGAAAACCAGGAACTGCATGCAACTCTCACTATGTATGAGGGCATTCAGCAGGAAGCAACGCAGCTCATGGATATTGCACTGGAGCGGATACAGAAGGTATTGAAAGACGAAATAGAACGGGGAGATGTCCGTATCTTTAAAGGGACCCTCGGTCTGACAATCGATATCGTGAGCACCTTTATGTTCGACACCGGCAGTGTGGAAATCAGTCCCAAAGGAAAAGTAATACTGGGGAAAATTGCCACACTTCTCCATGATCTGGACGGATACTTCATTGGAGTAATAGGAAATGCCGACAGCAGACCGATCGTCACTCCTGCTCTAAAGAAAAAATATCCGACGAACTGGGAACTTTCGAGTACAAGGGGAGCGGTTGTTGTGCGATTTATTCTCGATAATTCAAACCTCAGCCCGGGCAGAATCATTGCAATGGGCCTCGGTGAGTATCAGCCTATCGACAGCAACAACACGGACAACGGCAGGGGAAACAACAGGAGAGTCGACATCGTGCTCCTTCCTGTTGATGTGCTCGCTTCAGTAGTTATCGGAGCAGAAATAAAATAGCAGGGTCTGAGAACTGGCGTACGTCCTTGACAGGATGTATCCCTGGCTGGATACATCCCCCCGGGATACATCCCCCCGGGACCGATCCCTGGCGGGACAGAGTATCAAAAAGTAACTTGTTCGAAGTTACTTAAAAGTGTTTTACGTTCCCAGGCGACCGAATATCATAAAGTAACTTCGCGAGAAGTTACTCAAAAGGGGCCTACGTCCCAGGCGACCGAATATCATAAAGTAACTTCGCGAGAAGTTACTCAAAAGGGGAGAAATAACAGGACGTCGGTTATCAAGTGTTATTTTCTCAAGGGTAGACAGTGCAGAGGGTTCTCGTAAAAGGGAACCCTCTTGCAATAGGCGAAGTTACCGTCAAACTCCGGAAGATACTGACCGCCGTCATAATAAAATGGAAACGGTTATAGTTTTTGATATAGAAACAACGGGGCTGTATCCTCATAAGGGTGATAAAATCCTTGAGATCGCAGCTATTCCCGTTGTTAACAGTGTAATACGAATCGAAGATGCCTTCGAGAAGTTTGTCAATCCAGGGGAATGTATTCCAGCGCATATCACAGAAATCAACCATATTACCGATGAAATGGTCAAAAACGCGGGGGGCATTGAGAAGGTTCTGCCCGACTTTCTTCTCTTTATTGACAGGTTCTCGCTCGTTGCGCACAACGCCCCTTTTGATATTTCCTTTTTGCAGTATTTTCTACGGAAGCTCGGTTTCCCACCTCTTGGAAACACGGTATACGATACATTGCACATGTCGAAACTGCTTTTTCCTGAACATGCATACCATAACCTCGATACCGTACTCAAAAGCCTGGATATCCGTTATGACAAACGCGAAAGGCACAGGTCACTCGAAGATACGCGCCTTACCGCAGAGGCGTTTCTGAAAATGAAAGCGATGATCGAACAGTCGGAACGTTGAAACCGGATAAAAGTGGTGTACGCCACTTCGCGGCCGAGTATCAAAACATAACTTAATCGGAGTTACCTAGAAGGACATTTGTATGGAATTGCCGGTGATTCGATCGAATAGGTTCGTTTCAGATTTTTAATTAAAATTGACAGGAGTAATAAAAAATAATATTATACATATCATATATTTTTTATCAATAGAAAAGGTTTACTGGAGGGCGAGGGATGATACGAATTTCCACAAAAGGGCGATACGGTACACGGTTCATGCTGGAACTTGCAATAAACTATGGAAAGAAGCCAATGCTTTTAAAAGACATTGCGCGAAATCAGGAAATATCTGAGGGATATCTGCAGCATATTGTCGATGCCCTAAAGGGGGGAGATCTCATATTATCAAGCCGCGTCGGTCATGGCGGATACACATTATCGAGAAGGCCCGAACAAATCACCCTCCGTGACATCCTGAGCATCCTTGAAGGATCTATCAATCTTGTCGAGTGTATAGACAATGCAGAGGTATGTAATCGCTCGGATGACTGTATATCGCGTGTAATATGGGCCGAAATTGGAAATAAACTCTCGACTTCTCTTCAGGAAGTTACTCTTCAAAGAATGGTCGATCTATATAATGAGCAGAAAGAAAGTGTTCCGGTATAACCTTCTTTGAAGCTGCGTATGTCCCTCCGGGGAAAGTCCCCCTGGGAAAAGTTCCTGGCGGGATGGATCCCTGATACCTGTAGCATCAGTAACGGAGAAAACTTTTTTCCAAATACCAGTTTTGTTCCTAAAAAAGGCCTCTTCTCCGGCAGGCCAGGAGAAACTTTTTATACACTTCGTTATAAATATTTAAATTCACTATATCAGGTTCGAATATCCTGTCTATACTCACCATATTGCTGATTGCTTCCGTCATATTTTTATATAGAATACCGCTTGCTGCGATGATAGCCGCACCGAAACCAGTCTCCACTTCAGTTGCACGGCATACACTTTTACCCAGAACATCCGCCCTGATCTGCATCCAGGATAAACTGTATGCCCCGCCCCCCATGGAAAAAATTCTGTCGCCGACGTCATAGCCTATCTCCCCTACCTTTTCATACATCATCCGTTCGACGAATGCCTCACCTTCAAGAAAAGCCTTATAAAGGGCAGGAGGACTCGTGAGGGCACAGTCGATAAATCCGGCTGCATCTATGTTAAAAAAGGGAAATTTTTCACTTTTTCTGGACAGCGGATACACAAGCGCACCGGTAGGCGGTGTATTTTCGATCTCACGATTGTAATCTTCAAGGCGATCTCCGAAAAAAAGCCGTATTGCCTCACCGCCTGTGTTGCTCGCTGCTCCGGGCAGCCAGTACCCTTCCGGATGCCTGTGTGTATATAAGAGCCCCATGGAATCCCGCAGGAATTCCCGCGATATACCGCGCACGGCGAGCACAGTGCCGAGCGTCGTATTCCAGTCGCCGGGTTTTCTGGCACCGCTTGAATAAAAACCGGTGGTTGAATCAGTCGCCCCTGCGATAATATGCGTATCGCGGAACAGGTTCAGCTCTATACATACTTTTTTACCCGGCCTGCCGACTTTTTCTCCCGTTTTGACGACACGCGGCAGTTTGTCAAGCGGAACACCGAGAACCGACTCGATCGATTCGGGCCATTTGTAGCTGTTCAGATCATACCCCGTTTTCACTGCATTTGAAAAGTCGGTGATATCAAAATCATCACAGATAAGGCTTTTGACATAATCGGCAGCATGGAGAAATTTGTACGTGCGTTCAAACAGACCAGGATCGTTGTTCTTAATCCACAGTATCTTGGAAATTGCAAATGACGGCTTTACGCTGAGATCCGTATGCTCGCATATAAACGAAGATTCCTCTCCGGCCCGAACATCATTATGGAGAATTGCGTTTCCGAGCGGACTGCACTTCCTGTCGACAGGAATAATCGTTCCTGAAGTAGAATCGACTGCAACAGCGCGTAGTTCGTAATCTGAACCACCCCTCATAGCCTGCTTCAGAGCATCGAATAGCGGTTTTTTCCAGAAACGGGGGTCCTGTTCTGAACGCATCGGATCATCAAGCCGCACAACACTCTTTTCAATACCCGCTGTGCCTGTTGAAAAAACCTGCCCCCTATCGTCAGACACAATCACCCTGATCCCTGTGGTGCCAAGATCAATACCCATGAAAGCAATTGTCTTTTTCATTCGGAAGGTGAACCTCTCCGTACTGTTCCGCAATCTATACTGTTATTATCCGATCTCTTTGTATCCGAATAATGCCTTTAGTGCCCTTGGTACGCCGGTGATCGGCAAGTTCTCCCTCTAACCTTGTCCCGGGCTCAATATACCTTGTACTTCCTGTACCCTTCACGCTTCTGAAACAATCTGATTGTAAACAGCCCGAACAGAAAACCTCCGATATGCGCATACCAGGCAACATTGCTCATCCTGTTCACAATACTGCTCAAGAGCTGCATGAAAAACCATATACCAATAAAGGCAACAGCCGGAACATTGATCACCGTCACAAAAATAATAATGAACAAGAGGGTTTTCACACGGGCGCGGGGAAACTTCAGTATATACGCGCCTAAAACCGCGGATATAGCACCACTTGCTCCCACCACAGGAATGGTTGAGGAGGACGATATTAAAATCTGGAGCATTGAGGCTGCAACGCCTCCCAGCATGTAGAATACCAAAAACTTGAAATGGCCAGCAATATCTTCGATATTATTTCCAAAAATCCATAGAAACCACATATTGCCGAGAATATGCAAGAGACCGCCATGGAGAAAAAGCGACGTAATGAGCGTGATATAGGGGCCGAGAGAAACTTTCGGCTCTACATCGACCGCATGGGTGATTTCGTAGGGAACAACCCCGAACTTTGCAAACAGGAGAGCCCGCTGGGAGCTCCCCACTGCAAGTTCTAAAAAAAACACAATACAGTTTACCCCAATAATAAAAAGCGTCATATATGGAAACGTCTTCGTGGGGTTTTCATCTTTCAAAGGAAAAAACATGCACTCTCCTTGCCCGGTGTCTTCATCTGATTATTTCATCATGCTGAGCCCTTTTACTGTACCGCACGTGTTGTTTTCTACCGGTAGTAAGAATATAAGTATTTGTCCTGTGATCCTCAAGCACCTTCTCATCAGTCATCATGATATTCAACAGCAGCCCGCCTTCCACGTTTTTCATTGACAAAAAGAAGCAGAACAAAACCTGAAACAAAATAAAAAATCGTCGATAGAATTGCAACCCTGTTTGAGGAGAAAAGGTAGGACATGATACCGAATGAAAGGATACCAAGAATCGAGGAGAACTTGCCTGCAAATCCCCAGAAGCCGAAAAACTCTGCGCTCTTCGAACGTGGTGAAAAAAGACCGATGAGGGCCCGCGCTGACGACTGACTGGATCCCATGGCGATCCCCGCAAGATTCGCAACGATCCAGAACAGCTGCCTGCTATGAACAAAGAACGCGGTAACAACAGTTGCAATCCAGATAATGAGGGTCACCATAACTGTATTTTTCGCTCCGACCGTATCGTCGAGAAATCCAAACAAGAAGGCGCCGACCGAGGCCGTAATATTAACAATTATAATCAGTAAAACGGTCATACCCGGGGTGAAACCGAGCTCCTTCTGCGCAAAAATCGCCGCAAAGGAAATGACTACCATAATCCCCGAATTGAAGAGGAGAAATGAGAAGAGGAATTTGACAAGCTCTTTGAACTCTCCGATCTTTCGATACGTCGCACCGAGACGGTTGAAGGCAATTTTGAAAAAACTAACCTGGTTATCGGGGGTTCTCTCCACGTCTCTTTCACGGACCCACATAAAAGTCGGAATTGCAGCGACGCCGAAAAACAGGGCAGTCACGAGATTCGTCAGCCGCACGGATAGATGCGTATCCCCGCCGGCTTTAAAGTAAGTGATAAGTATGAGGCAGATAGCGAGCGATAAAAGCCCGCCGATGTAGCCGAAGCTCCACGCATACCCCGATATCTTGCCCATCTGTTTTTCATCCGCAATATCGGGTAGGAAGCTCGATACAAAGTTTTCCCCTGCGGAATATCCGATGTTGGATAGAACGACAAAAATCATAGCCGGAATGATACAACCCGGTTTTACGAAGAAGAGCATCGCCGTGAAAACCACGCACAGCAGATAGGTAATGAAAAGATAGCGTTTTTTTGTCTGTGAGTAATCCGCAGCAGCGCCTAATACGGGTCCGAAAACCATCACCAGAAAATAGGAAATCGAAAGCGTAACCGCCCAGAGCAGCTCGCCCCTGTTGGCCTGGTTTACGACAACCCTGACAAAATAGGCATTGAAAACCGCGGTGATGATAATCGTGGTATACGACGAGTTCGCAAAATCAAACATCATAAAACCGAATATTTCTCTCCGGCGCACCTTTCGCTCATCCATTTTCCGCTTATCCTTTCGGAATAAAATTATACCCTCCGGTCGGCTTCTTCTGACACAATCCCCTCCAGCAGCTATCATTTATATCTGGAGCTTCCTGTTCTCTACCAGGCGTTCGTTGATATAGTCCATATCCCCACCTATCTCCTTTGCCAGGTACTTGAGCTGGTCGCCACTCAGTATATTTTCCTCCGAGTAGAGATATATAAGGGCCTTTTCGGCAATACAACTCACACGGAGCGCGTTCATCATAATCGGCCGAGGCTGTTTGGATTTGACATAGCTTTTCACAAAATGATTATTGAGTTCGCTTTTTTTAATTGAATGTTTGATTGCATTGAGTTCTTCGAGAATCGGTTTTACATTCCCTCCGTATGCAAGCTCGCCCAGGGGTTTCAATACCATAAATGTGTATTCCTTTCCCGGAAGGTAGTGATGCTCGTCACATCTCGTTGCATAGTTCG
>CAZGJW010000054.1:0-17654 GCA_964525675.1 uncultured Spirochaetota bacterium | reverse complement strand
AGAAGGCCGCTCAAAATTTCCATACCCTGCGGCAAAAAAATCTTCTAATTCAGGACGATAGTCCTGCCCTGTATATTTACCGGCTACAGGTAAACGGCCATGAGCAGACTGGTGTTGCGGGTTGCTGCTGGGTCGATGAATATGACCGTAACATTATTAAAAAACACGAACATACCAGGAAGGAAAAGGAGGATGACCGGGTACGGCATATGCTCGCTCTCTCTGCCCATGCAGGACCTGTGCTTATGACCTATCGGGGGATCTGGCGTCTTGATGTATTGATCGATCGCGAGAGAAAAAATGCGTCACTCTATGATTTTACTGCTGTCGATGGTGTCCGGCACACGGTCTGGCGGGCTGAAAATTCTGAAGAGATAGCAGCTGCTTTTAAAGAGGTGCCTTATTTGTATATTGCAGACGGTCATCACCGGGCTGCAGGTGCGAGCCGTGTGCGGGAGGAAATGAGAAAAAAAAATATTGGTCGCGGTGACGACTCTTCAGCAGAGTACAATTTTTTTCTTGCCGTGCTCTTTCCGTCAGAACAGCTCAGGATACTTTCGTACAACAGGTATGTCAGCGATCTCAACGGACAAAGTGAAAAAGATTTTATGAAAGAAGTAAAAGCCCGATTCGATGTAGCCGAAACGACGAATCCGGCACCACCGCAAAAGGGTGTTTTTTGTATGTATCTTGGAGGAACCTGGTACCGCCTTACCGCTGCAAGAGATGTGAATTCGAATGATCCTGTCAGTGCGCTCGATCTGAGCATATTTCAGAGACTGCTTTTGGAGCCGATACTCGGGATTATGGATCAGAAGAAGAACCGGCGCATCGATTTTGTCGGCGGCCCGGACAGCACCGAAAAACTCAAAAGGTCTGTCGATATAAAGGGCGGGGTCGCATTTTCATTTTATCCTGTGGGTGTGGAGGAGCTTCTTGCGGTTGCCGATGCCGGCATGGTAATGCCGCCAAAATCGACCTGGTTTTCACCGAAGCTTCGGTCCGGGCTGCTCGTTCATCTATTCTGAAGATAGAGGCGAGCTGAGTGTGTCGGTATTCTTCGATTATATAAAAGGGGCACACCTTTGGAAAATACCGGGGATTTTGAAGCTGTAAAAGGAGGTGAACCATGTCTATGAAGGTTTTAATTGCAGACAAGTTCCCAGATGAAAAGATCGATGAGGTGAAGAGTCTCGGATGCGAGACCATGTATGACCAGTCTCTCAAGGGGGATTCGCTGCTCTCTGCTCTTCATAAGCAGCAGCCGGATGTGCTCATCGTGCGTTCTACTAAGGTGAACGCTGATATGATCAGGGCAGACAGGGGGCTGAGTCTCATTATCAGGGCCGGTTCAGGGGTAAATACCATCGATGTGGAAACCGCATCGGCCAGGAGCATATACATTGCCAACTGTCCAGGAAAAAATGCTGTGGCCGTTGCTGAGCTTGCGTTCGGGTTGATTCTTGCTCTGGACAGGAGGATTCCGGACAATGTGATCCAGCTGAGGGACGGGAGGTGGAACAAGAAGGAATTTTCAAAGGCGAGCGGAATCAGCGGACGGACGCTCGGTGTGGTCGGTGTAGGCAGGATCGGTAAAGAGGTCATTTCAAGGGCGCGGGCGTTCGGTATGCATGTGATTGCGTGGAGCAGATCTCTTGACCAACAGAAGGCCCGGCTTCTCGGCATCGATTATCGAAAGAGTCCTGAGGCTCTGGCCCGTGATGCGGATATCGTGACGATTCACCTTGCACTTGCCCCGGAAACCACGGGGCGTATTGGAGATACCTTCTTTCAAGCGATGAAGCCAGGCGCCTGTTTCATCAATACGTCGAGGGCTGAAGTCGTCGATGAACGGGCATTGTTGCGGGCCATTACTGAAAAAGGAATACGGGCCGGACTCGACGTTTTTGCGGAAGAACCCGCGGCTAAGGAAGGCGCGATTAAAAGCTCACTCGCCGATTCTCCGAAAGTGTACGGTACACATCATATCGGTGCATCCACCGAGCAGGCGCAGAATGCTGTTGCAGGCGAAACCATACGTATCCTGCGGGAGTTTCTCCGAACGGGAAAGGTTGCCAACTGTGTGAATCTCATGGAACGAACACCCGCTCGCTGGCTGCTTTCTGTTCATCACAGGAATCGTGTCGGGGTGCTTGCCGGGGTTCTTGATATTATACGGGATGCTGGTATAAATATCGAAATAATGGAGAATATTATTTTCAAGGGAGCAGATGGCGCCTGCGCGCGTATTCAACTTGACGGTAAGATTTTAGACCAGAACATCAAGAAAATTGAAAACAGCAATGAGGATATACTATACGTATTTCAAGTAGAACTGGGAAGGTGAGTCGCGGTTCAAGTGCACGAAAGAGGAGGCGGTTATGAAGTTTCCGGAAAATTTGCGTTATACCGATAAGCATGAATGGCTTTTACAGGACGGAAGTTTGGTGACGGTGGGTATAACGGATTATGCTCAGGGCCAGCTGGGTGATATTGTATTCGTCGAAATGCCTGCAATCGGAACAAGGCTCAAACGGGGAGAAGCTATCGGCGTCGTAGAGTCTGTGAAAGCGGCATCGGATGTGTATGCACCTGTGGGTGGGGAGGTGGTCGAGACGAACGAGACTCTTATCGAGCATCCCGAATACGTCAATCTCTCTCCCTATGACGACGGCTGGATGGTAAAAATGAAAATGAACGACCTATCCGAGATATCTCAACTGATGGACAGCGGCGCATACGGTGAGTCCGTGAAAAAAGAGTCTGAGGAAGGTTGAAGACCATGCCCGGCGCGGATTCACCTGTACTATGGCTTAATTGAATCGCCAGGCCTCTGCCGAAAGTGGATCGGCGGTATAGTACCGGTGTTTGATGAGGGGAGCGAATCGATGAGTTATATTCCGAGTACCGATGAAGACATACAAGATATGCTCCGGCTTATAGGATGCAGGGATGTTTCAGACCTGTTCTCACACATACCGGAAGACCTGCAGTTTGGCGGAGAGCTTGATCTCCCGAAACCGCTTGCCGAACCTGACCTTATTCGGCACATGCGGGGCCTGAGCATGAAGAACGCCCACATGCGTGAATACTCCTCCTTTTTAGGCGGCGGTCTGTACAACCACTATATTCCTTCGGCTGTAAGCCAGCTTGCAGCGCGTTCGGAGTTTTATACCTCCTATACTCCATATCAACCGGAGGTAAGCCAGGGAACGCTGCAGGCTATATTCGAATACCAGTCGCTCATGTGTTCACTTACCGGTATGGATGTTTCCAATGCTTCGGTGTATGACGGGGCAACGAGCGTCGCAGAGGCGGTGCTCATGGGCCTCAGGATAAACAGGCGAAATACGGTTATCCTGTCCAGATCCTTGAACCCACAGTACTGTGCGGTGATAGAAACGTACGTGAAGGGGCACGCGAAGATACTCGAAGCGCCGTGGGACAAACATGGGGTAACTGATATCGAAAAACTCCCGGCAATGCTCGATGAATCCGTATCGAGCGTTGTGCTGCAGTCACCTAACTTCTTCGGGATCCTAGAAGACCAACGGAAGTATGAAAAAGAGGTGCACGCGCAGGGCGCTCTTTTGATAGCCGTGTTTTCAGAGCCGCTTGCCTTCGGAATAATCAACCCACCCGGTGTGTACAATGCAGATATCGCCTGCGGCGAGGGGCAGAGCCTTGGAATTCCTCCCGGGTACGGCGGACCGCTGCTCGGCATACTCACCTGCAGGAGGGATTTCGTTCGCAGCATGCCGGGACGTATTGCGGGGATGTCCGTCGACAGGAAGGGAAACAGGGCGTTCGTGCTCACTCTGACCGCGCGCGAACAGCACATACGGCGTGAAAAGGCGACGTCGAATATCTGTACCAATCAGGGGTTATGTGCGCTGACGGCTGCACTGTACCTGAGCGCATTGGGAAAGAAGGGATTTCAACGCGTCGGTCTGCTTAATTATGAGCGTGCCGGATACGCTAAAAAGGTTCTTGCCGGGGTCAGCGGATTCCGATTGAAGTTCGATTCGCCTACATTCAACGAGTTTGTTCTCGAAACCGACCGGAATGTTGAAAAACTCATGCAGCACACAATCGAGAAGAAGATTATTCCCGGGCTGCCTCTTTCGCCTTATTACAGGGAGCTTACAAACTGTCTGCTGGTAAACGTGACGGAGATGAACACAAGGAAGGAGATCGATTTACTGGGCGCCGTCTTGAGCGAATGCTGAAAGTAATAAAACCGGAGAAAGTACGTGGACGCTTTATTGGATAAAGAAACGGCTTTTGCAGAAGAGCCGCTTATTTTTGAAAAGGGATCGACGGGAAGAACCGCTGTCGAGCTCCCCGAAACCTGGAATGATGAAACCCAGCTGAAGAAATCGCTGCCCTCATCGATGATCCGAAATGCCTTCGAAGGGTTTCCAGAGATAAGCCAGGTCGAACTCGTCAGGCATTTTACGAGGCTTTCACAGTGGAACTACGGGCTCGACACCGGGTTCTATCCTCTTGGTTCATGTACCATGAAGTATAATCCGAAGGTCCATGAAGACATCGTGAAGCTCGAGGGGTTCAGCTTCATCCACCCCCTACAACCGGAGGAGCTTGCACAGGGTGCTTTGCAGATTCTGTACGAGCTCGAGCGGTACCTGGCTGCTATCACCGGAATGGACAGGGTTACGCTGCAACCTGCGGCCGGGGCGCACGGCGAACTGACCGGCATGACTATAATACGGGCCTTTTTTACAGACCGGGGGGAGAAACGGACGAAGGTGCTTATCCCTGATACAGCGCACGGCACAAACCCCGCGAGTGTGAGCATGTGCGGGTTTACGCCGGTACCGATTAAATCGGGGAAAGGGGGTTGGCTGGAAGCTACTGCAGTCGATGCGGTAATGGACGAAAATACAGCGGCGATCATGATCACCAACCCGAATACACTCGGAATCTTCGAGAAGGAGATAAGCAGGATTGCAGGAATAGTACACAAAAGGGGCGGGCTTGTGTATATAGACGGCGCGAATCTCAACGCGCTTATGGGCATTGTCCGCTTCGGGGATATCGGGTGTGATGTGCTTCACATGAATCTGCACAAGACCTTTTCAACTCCGCATGGCGGTGGCGGTCCCGGTGCCGGACCTGTTGCGGTCAAAGATACACTCGCCTCGTTTCTCCCTGTGCCCGTTATCGAGAAGAAAGGTGATGGATTCAGCCTCGATTACGATCTTAAAAAATCGATCGGCAGGGTAAAAAGCTTTTACGGCAATTTTCTCGTCTGCGTCAGGGCGTATGCGTATATACGAACCCTGGGTCCAACGGGACTTAAGAGGGTATCTCAGACAGCGGTGGTAAATGCGAACTACCTGCGTAAGAGACTCGAGAAATATTTTTTTCTTCCATACAAAACACCGTGTATGCATGAATGCGTCTTTACCGATAGGGAGCAGCAGAAATACGGTGTCAGCACACTTGATATTGCGAAACGGCTCATCGATTACGGATTTCACCCACCGACTATTTACTTTCCCCTAGTTGTGCATGGGGCGCTCATGGTCGAACCGACGGAAACCGAAAGCCGGGTAACGCTTGATCGTTTCATAGATACAATGATAGCTATTGCTAATGAAGCGGAGAAATCCCCCGATATACTGCACAATGCACCACAGAGAGTGAAAATAACGAGGGTCGATGAGGTGCAAGCGGCGAGAAAGCCGGTACTTCGATGGAAGGATGTGAAAAAGGGATCTTAGAAATGATGTTCACCATTTCGCGGCTGATCCTTGACAGGACTCGGTATCACAGTTATCTTTTTTTATGTTGCTTAGAAATGATGTTCACCATTTCGCGGCTGATCCTTGACAGGACTCGGTATCACAGATATCTTTTTTTATGTTACCTAGAAACAGCTCCAGAACTCCCTTTGAACACCCGAAATCCTTTCGATTATCAGGTCGACATCCTGCCGGCGTCTGACGCTGGGTGGTTCCGGAGAAACGTCACCTATCTCTCCGTTGAGGCGTAGCAAAACCTTTTTTACACTTTCCCTCAATGCCTCGAGGTTGTACCCTCCCTCGAGGGAAAGCAGCAGTCTTCCGTTCGCCGTGCTTTCCGCTATATCCATCGCTACACCGGCAAGAGAGGCGAACCCATCGGTTGTAATCTCCATTCCACCAAATGGGTCTTCGTAATGGGCATCGAATCCTGCGGATACGAGCACGAGTTGCGGCCTGTATAGTAGTGCAATGGGTCGAAGCACCTTTTCGAACAGGGTTATGTATGCGTAGTCCCCGTATCTCGGTCCGAGAGGAATATTGACGGTGAACCCTCTGCCCCTTCCGCTTCCGGCTTCCATGATATCGCCGGTTCCCGGATAGTAAGGGTATTGATGAATTGAAAAATAGAGCACCCTGTCATCCGAATAGAAGGAATGCTGTGTACCGTTACCGTGATGAAGGTCCCAGTCAACGATAAGCACCCGTTCGAGCGCATGGTTCCTGATTGCATATTCCGCGCCGACCGCGATGTTGTTGAAGATGCAGAAGCCCATGCCCCTGTTTGCCTCCGCATGATGGCCGGGTGGGCGAATAAGCGCAAAGATATTATCACACTCTTTGCTCATCACTGTGTCGATACCACGCAAGACGCCTCCTGCGGCGTAGAGGGCTGCTTCAAAAGATTTTGCAGAAAGCTGGGTATCCATATCGAGAGACGAATAAGGGATACCTTCAGTCATGGCCACCTGTTCATAATATGCAGGCATGTGGTTATACTCAATCTCCTCCTTTGTAGCCTTCCTGGGGGGAAGGTATTCGAGCTTTCCCAACATGTCTTTATCTTCGAGCATATCGTAGAGAACCTCGAGCCGGCGGGGACTCTCCGGATGCGATGGTCCAGTTTTGTGCTCGATAAAAATAGCGTCCTTTATGACTCCTGTCATAGGCGCCCTCCTGACCATAAAGACATACGTATTCCACATTTTTCCGGTGTATGGACCACGTGTTGTTTTTTCATTGAGTAAAAGTGCTTCCAGTCAAAGCGTCCTCAAAGAATTCATTCGGAGATCTTTTCGATTTTCGGCTGAACCAGTTTTTCAAAATCTTTGAAGGAGAGTTGAATGAGCTCCGTATGGGATCCTGCATTGAATGCTATTTCTTCATTATTTTTTAAGGAGCTGTCGGCATACACTTCCATTCCGTACAGGTTGCCGAACGGCGGCATTGCACCCACTGCGCAGTCTGGAAAGAGGTCCTGAAACTCCTGTTCACCGGCAATTTCTACCTTTTTTACACCTGTGGCTTTTTTGAGCATATCCAGGTTTATCCTCATACTTGCCGGTAGAACTGCCATAGCCATTTTTCCATCAACCTTGATGACGACGGTTTTTGCAATCTTCTTTCCTCGTATATGGGTGGATGCAGCGGCCTCCTGTGCCGTGTATGCGAGCGAATGCTTGATACTAACGTATTTTATAGTATGATCATCAAGAAACTGTTTTACCTTTTTAACCGGCATTTTTAACCTCCTATACAATGAATTATTACCTGTTTTTCACAGCGACGGCCGGAATTTAGATTCCGTCGGGCGCTGGCAGTGTGCAGCCTCAGCTCAATGCATGTATACAGAGTCAGTGAGACTGTTGAATAAATTGTTACACCAAAAAGCTGAAATTGCAATTGTATAATACGCGGGAAAAAACGAGGAAAATGGTGTAATGTAATTAGTAATGGGCGGTTTACAGCGGGGTTCTTTCTCTTGCGGTCCCACCCGGGATTTATTATAATAGGCAGAAAATGGAGGAACAAAATGACCAAAAAGCTCATATCTATTGTTTCTTTCATCCTGACACTGGTTGCGGTTCCCGTTCTATCATATTCCGTTGTCGTAGACTGGGTTTCAGGTGATGTTACATACAGCCATCTGAAAAGCGCCTGGGAGCAGCTCGATTCGGGGATGACACTGGTATCGGGTGACATTGTAAAAACCGGCGAAGGCGGTGAGGCTACTCTCATTGACGAAGGGAGTGAAATGAATATAATGGCAAACTCCCAATTCACTATCTCGGAAAAATACGTCCAGGAGCAGAAAAAGCCTTCTTTCATGCTCTTTATCGGGAGAATGAAGTTCAAGCTGGGCAAGACAGCAAAGACTGAGCCGGATATTCAGACTCAAACGGTTAATCTCACCATCAGGGGGACCGAGTTTGAAGTGGGATCCGGATATGACGGATCGACTATTGTCCTATTGAATGAAGGAAGCGTTGCAGTGCAGGGGCAGAAGAATGAATTGGTGCTGCAGACGGGTGAAGGGACGGAGGTTGCGTTCGGAGAAGAACCGACGGAAAAGTTCAGAGTCATGACCAGGGTTATCGACTGGAACGCCTGGCTCGCAGATTCACAGGAGGCCGTTAAGGGAAACGAAGTCTCACTTTTAGACAAAATACTCAGCCGGTTTCGAGGGATAGAAGCAGATATCAAAAAAAATGAGGTGATGCGCGCCGATGCGCAGAAAAAGAAGGATGAGTTTATTACCGAGCGGGACAGGCTCCTCGATGAGGGGAAAAAGGAGGAGGCGGATACATACTCCAAAAAAGCAGGGGAGCAAAGCAAGCTCGCTTTTCATTCTTTTGTGAATATACGGTTTTTAGCCCTTTCCACGATTGGTCTCTTTGACATGGCTGAAAGGATATATACGGGGATTGAAAAGCCGCCTAAAGAAGCTAGTGACCTGTTTGAACAGATTCAAAAAATATATAAAGATATAGAAGCAAAATATCTGTATGAAGGAGACAGGGAACGGCTCGAAAAAAAGGCTGAAAAGAAAAAGGGGTGTAGCAAACTGTTTTAAGATGGATTGCGCCGCCCTCAACCGGGCGGCATTTTAATACATGCCGGTTAGAGCGTTTTCTGGGTATATTAGTTTCAGGTATATATGAAACCGAAACGATACACATGTGTGTTACTGCTGTTGCTGGTCCTGTCCTTTTTCAATGCTCAACTTCTATCCGCTCAGGTGCACATTGAGAATCCCCTGCATGCAGGTGAAGATGAATCTTTATTCCCTGAGTATGAGGTGGAACACCTGAGTGAGCCTCCGGAAGGAGCCGATACAATTTTTCCGGTAATTTATAATGGCTCACTCTACTCTTTTTCTCTCGGCAGCTCAAAACCCATCTGGAAGATCTTTATTGGCGGTGATCTTTTAAATCCATTTACCGTTCAAAATGAAGATGTTTATTTCTACGACATCTACAACAGAATGTACGCTGTTAATTTGAGAAGCGGAAAAGTGGCCTGGGAATCCTTGATCAAGGATGAAATCAGGGGGAAACCGGTTATTTATGAGAATTATTTGATTATTTCCACCTTAAACGGCGGTATATATGTACTGATTCGCTCAGACGGACATCTTGTATATTCATATGAAAATGAGGATGAGATAAATGCGGGGTTGAATATTTACAATAACCTTTTGATCGTTCCGTATAAGAGCGGGAAGCTTGCTGCCTATGATCTGGGATCAAGGAAGCAAGTATGGGGTTTTGGTGCAGGCGGAATAATTAATGTATCTCCCATGCTGAGGGACACCAGCCTTTATTTCGGCGCGTGGGACGGAACATTTTATGCACTCGATGTGAGAACAGGTAAATCGAAATGGATAAGTTATGTTGGTGATAACACAACAAGAGATTTCCTTGTTTTTGATACTGTGATCATTCTTTTTTTCTCAAGGGGGGGAGTTGTGTGTTTAAATCGAGAAACGGGCGCTATCGAATGGATAAAATATTTTTCTAATGTAGATTTCAATTACAATTATTTTTCGGGAGAAAAGACAATTTATATATTTCTGCCGGATTTCACTGCCTTTGACCCGATAAACGGCGGCTTGCTCTTCGACTACAGAGAAAGAGCATTCAATTTGTATAAGGAGATGCTGTTCGACAACATGGTTGAAGGAAAAAATCCGCTTTCAGACGAAGATAGAATCAGGCTCCTTTCCGATGTATACTTTACTGTCGATGCCTTTCCCTATCTCCCGCCGGCAAGGGCAGGCGAAAACCTTGCGTACTTTGTTACCGGTAATGCATATCTCTATGTATATGATTTGCTCAAGGATTTTTTTATTTTAAAATATAAAATGGGTTAGGAATACAAAGATGAAGAAGAAAAATGTGTATTGTTTTAAGACAGGTGTGAGTAAGATGTGTATTGCTGTAATAACGGCTGTTTTTCTGATAACTGTTTCATGCGCAACCAGCGAAAAGACCATTGTAGAGCGTGCCGGAATAAAGGGTTTGGTCGTCCCGGTCGATGCATCCGGAAATGAAATAGAGATGCAGGACAGAGGCGGCGCCATTATCAACTGCATTCCGGTGTGGGAAGGAACACAGAAACAGGAGATGGTTGTGACTGCAAATGCGCAGGGCGACGGAAGTTTTTCCGTTGATTTACCAGGCGGTGAGTATGTAGTCGAAATATTTCTCGAGGGGTTTTATGTAAAAACCTTTCACCTCGATCTCAAGACCGGTAAACGGTACAACCTGGGAAAGATAACACTGCTAAAGATAGAGGTGGGTGAGGGCAAGCCCCTCAAAGATGGCGGACCGGAGGAACATCTCGGTAGTGAGGGTGACGTTACCATACAGCCGCCTGTGATGTAATACCGCCGACAAAGTCGAGTTGACTCATTGAACAGGTTAAACACATTTATTATCCTTTTTTTCAGTTTTGCTCTGACGGGCCTCGTTGTGTATCTATTTTTTGCCAGGCAGTTTGAAAAAGAGATCGTAACGATTACGGCACCTCTCAAGGTTGAAGCCTACAGAATCGACCGCTTTCCCCTTCCGGATGCTAATATATACCTCAACCAGAAATTTATAGGTAAAACCGACGAAAAAGGTTTTTTTTCAACAAATGTGGATTTGAATGTCGGAGAGTCGTACACGCTCATAATTGAAAGGGAGAACAACGGGTATGAATACGGGCCATGGGAAACCCATTTTAAAGTCGCTGGGGAAGAACAAAGGGCAAAAAAGAAGGAAAAAAAGGGTGAGGAGAACGTGACGACTCTTGAAGGGGAATTTGATATACTGACAGAGCTTCAACGCGCTGAGCTCGGAAAGGCAAGCCTGTATGAAATGTATCACTTTCTTGCTATCATCGACGGTTATATGGACTACACCCTGGAGGTACGTCGGGGTAAGCCGGTGGAGGACGCATCGGTTATTATAAACGGTACATACATGGGGAAAACCGATATAACCGGCCGGTTGACTGTGCGGTACTCCGGACAGGAGAAACGAAAAGAACGCATACAGGTCTCGAAGGAGGGGGAACACACCTGGATACAGCATATTGACGTGTATCCCGATGCCGTTATAACGGCTGATCTCGACAAAAGGCTCTCTGTTGAGATGTATGCTGTAACTGATAATTATAACGTTATCAGGGGCATTGAAGGTACACGGGTCTTTCTCGATAACCGGTATATGGGTATATCCGGGACCGACGGTCGGATATCGTTCAATTATGAAAATGAAAAAGGGGTAGACCGGGAACTGCAGCTTGTCGTTTTATACCCCTCGAACTACTACCCTGACAGGATTGTCAAAACATACGATATACATAGGGAGCTGTCTACTCTGCAGGATTACGTATTTTCCTATACAAAGGTGCCTGTCTCTCCGGGTGTCGCCGTATTCCCACTGACCGTCAGGAACGGGGATGACCTCCTTCTCAAACGCCAGGCTGAGGATGTCAAAGCCAGTATTATCGACTATCTTACAAGTGGCGGGGTATTTAATAATGTGTCCGGTAAGACCCTGGCGCAACTGGCGCGTGAAGAGGGTCTAACCCTTGCGAAGAAAGGCGTGAACTGGAGTGATATTCCGGTAATAAAGGATAAAGTCGACGCGGTGGTATTCGGAAGTTTGGAGTGGAGTGGAACATTATTTCAACTGTACGTATGCGGGGTTGAATACACAGGGGAAGTTATCAGTGAAATAAACAAATTCGTTACTATGCGGGAAATACAGTCGGTGCTCGAAGATTTTACTGTTTCTTTCAGGAAGAATTTTCCATTTGAAGGGAATATTTCTTCGATCGGAAACAAAATGTATATAAATCTCGGAAGACGGCAGGGTGTTGCACGGAATAATAAATTTTACAGCTACTATGAATACTTTGATAGGATAAAAGGTGATTATTCAAAAAAAAGAGTTGCGCGGCTCGTTGTTGTTGATACCGGTGAAACACTTTCTGCATGCACTCTGGAGACGATAAGTGAGGGGTACCTTCTCGAGGCTGGCGGAAGGGTAAAACGGTATCGGGAACCGATACAGGAATTAAAGGAGATTCCTGTGACTATTGTTGTTACATCGGGCAGTAACATGGTTGGGAATGTTAATGTATATCTCGATGACCGCTGGCGGGGGCAGACTGATGAGAATGGGGAGCTTCAGCTATCTCTGGCCGAGAGTCTCGATGCAGACATCCTCGTGTACAAGGAGGGGTATAAGCCTGCAAAAGTTGCACTTAAAGTTCTGGAAGACAGCGGGAAGATAACTGTTGATCTTAGTCGTGGAATGACTGAATTTATTGTCGATTCGAACCCCAGTGATGCGCTTCTTTTTATTGACGGTGATTTCAAGGGGAAAACTCCGATAATTGAAAAGCCGATACAAGTACCGTATGGTTACCATCTTGTTGAGTTGAAGCGTGAAGGGTATAAAGAGTATAAAAAATACATAAGCTTCGGAGAGAAGAGGTTTTCTCTAACCGGTGATGAAGCTGTTCGCCTCTATAAAGATTACTATACCGATGCTGAAACTGAATATAAAAAAGGGAATATACATGAGGCAATTATCACCCTGCAGTCGGTCTCCAGCGAGCATCCCGATTTTGGAAGGGCGGCGGAATTTCTTGCCTTTATATATTTGAATGATTTGAAAGACAATGAACAATCGATTTATTATTACAACAGAGCCATTGAAGTTTTGAATAATGATCTGACGGTCATTTCATACTACAACATGGGCCAGGCATATTTCAATATTGCTGAAAAGCTTTTTTATACCGATGCACGCAGTGCAGAGGAAAATTACAGAAATGCGGTTTCAGCATTCAATGTGATCCGGGAGAAAAAGAACCGGCTTAGTATCAGCCAGAGGAAAAATGTATACCAGAATACTCTTTTTTATCTTTCTGTATCCTATCAGAAGTTGTACTATATGACCAATCAGAGTGAGTATTTGACAAGAGCATTTTACTCCTGGGCCGATTATTTTGATTTTTTCGATGATAAACTTATGGAAGAACAGCAATTCAAAGACCAGTACGCAGTTGCGGTTTCATACAGAGATGAGGTGAAGAGGTTGAGAGGTGATAAGTAAGGGCTTCCAGATCATTTTAGTGCTTATGATTTTATTACTGGTGTTTTCCGCAGGCTGTGCGAGAAAAGCGGTGCGCTCCACGCCTCCTGAAAAGCCTGGAGAATCTGTCGAAGAAGCTGAAAAGACTGAGGAAAAAACAGCTAAAGAGGAGGTTGCCGTTGATTATCAGAGAATCGAGTTGAAGCTCTTTGATTTCATGCAAGTGGAGCAGGTTCCCGGCCTGTATAACTCATACAATCCTCAATTCTCGACAAATGAAAGGTATCTGGCATTCGAGGTGGATCAGGGCACGATTAAAAAGATCCGTATCTATACAATCGATATCAATAAGTCGGATTATACACTGGAATTTGAAAAGGTGAGAGAAGTTTCTCTGACTGATACGTCAGCTGATCGGCTTACGGACAATCTTTTCGAATCTTTTTCCGAAGAAAGTTTCAACTATGAATTTACCTGGTTTCCGTTCAGCAGCTCGTTCATATTTACATCCAATGCAGGCCTCGGCGAATACAATTTATATGCTGGATCGGTGCAGGAGAATGACCGGGTGCTGCGGCAAATACAGGAGTCGTTGCATCCAAGACAATACAACGGCTATTTCATGGTCACCGAAGAGTTCAGAAAGGACGGACAGGCACGCGTTTCCCCGGATGGAACAAAGATAGTATTCAGTTCGGGAAGAACCGGCAGCGGAGACCTCTACCTTTTTGATATCACGAGCGGGACACTCGACCAGCTTACTTCCGGTATGGACACTGATCTTTTTCCACAGTGGTCTCCTGACGGAAAGGATATCGTATTTACCACCGGTGGAGAGGCCGCGCACGATATTCATATAATTCGTGATGTGGGCTCTCCCGATCAGTGTGAAGAGGTGCTGGTGAGCTGGTTTTTCGATGATGTGCTTCCCTCTTTTTCACCTGACGGCAGATTTGTTTCGTTTTATACAACCTATAATCAAGAGCGCGACCCGTTCAATACAAAACGGTGGGGAATAATGATTGTTCCTTCAGACGGGTCGGGGCCCAGCGCCGGTAAAGAACTAATAAATTACTTCCATATCCCGGATGTAATAAAAGACAACACACAGGGAACTGCATGGTTTCCCGACAGCAGGCATATTATTTTTGCTAAAAATATTGATAGCGATTACAATCCAATTTATATTTATGACATCCAGGAGAGAACAGAAGAGTATATTGATACCGGTACACGTATAAATCACGATATAACCGTTTCCCGTCACGGACTCGTCTCATTCCGTGCCCAACAGCTGGGTTGGGACAGAATATTCATCGCATCTTCTACATATTTTCAGGAATATTTAAATGAAAAATTTGCGAAATAAGCGCCCCAGTGCCGTTTTCCTGTTTTTTCTGCTGTTTTTTTTCAGCACTCAGGCGGTATACCCTATTCCGGAGGAGATTGAGAAGGCGCTGAAACTGAATCGTGTGAATCACTTCGATGAAGCACTCGAAGTTGTCGAGAAGGCGCTGGCGGAAGAAAAGATAACCCCCGATATTACTTCGGCGTATACCATAGGGCGAATACTATACCGAAAAGGTGAGCTATATCGCAAAATTGCCGAAGTAAGCATACTAACCAACATCAAACGCATACGGCAGATTGAAGATGACGAAAAAAAATTGCCCGATGAACTGAGACTATTTCTCGCAAAAGGATACTTTTTCAATCACCAGTATAAGGATGCGGCGGAAATTCTGGAACAGGTAGTAAACAGTTCCAAGTTATCTGCCGATTTTTTAGCCCTTTCCAGGGTGTATCTAGGTGCGACCTATTACAGGCTCGGTGATAAGAAGAAGGCTGAAGTGATGTGGCAGGGTGTACGTGAAAAGCAGGTGTTTGCTTTTTCCACACTCGGATTTTTATACGCATTTCTGAATATCAATCCATCCGGGGGAGAATTGATGACGAGACAAGCGCTTGAGCACTTCTCTGATTCAGGAAAATCACTTTCACCGGAAATGATGGAATCCTACGGGTATGTACTGCAGATATACCATGCGTTTTCATTGCTGGTAGTTGGCAGATTTCATGATGCTTACTCAGAAATCAAAGATGTCAAGCTCGATATGCCGGTGTACATCTATACCCCTTCAGGGGATACATCCCCTTCAGGGGATATTCAAATGAGATTTTATGATGTTGCACTCCTGCTCTGCTACAGCAGGATTATTTTCGGCGAATCTATAAAGAATCTCGAACCGATTGTTTCAACGTCATCTGGAGAACTTGCGAGCTTCGCCTCATTTTACGTAGCCCAGATGTACCTGTATCTGGAAGATTATGAAACCAGCCTCAAGTTTGCATTGAAGGCCAGAAAGTTATCGGTAAGCGGTTCGCTTACGATGTACAGGGCTATTGCATGTGAAAGTGCAAACTATACACTCGCCGGGAAACAGAAAAAGGGAAACAGGATCATTCAAAAGGAAATGGAATCAATATTCGGCAAACCCTCATTTCTTCTTGAAATGATGGAGGTTATTATATCATCAGGTATCACCTACGAGCAGGTGAAGGATGTAATCGCTGATGTCGAATCATATATATATGAAACAGAGTGGGAGAAAACAAGAAGAGATTCTGCATTGATGGGTGAGCTGTTTTTCTTTGCGGGTAACTTCCCAAAGGCTCTGTACTATCTTGAACGGGCCCGGGACAAAGGCAACAAGAACAGGATTGAGACCAATGACCCGGGTTTCCTGCTGAAACTAGCATACGTATATTACAGCAGGGAAAGTTATTCAGAGAGTCTCGAGATCCTTTTTTCTCTCGGGAAAAATTTTCCTGGTATAAGACCTGTGCAGGATGCTATACAGTCTGTTTACTCCTATAAACAGAAAGGGACAGGTGAGACACTCATCGAGTGACAACCTCGTTTCTTTTATCTGCCCGGACTATTTGAAGTATTGTGAATTTATCGGAGTGTTTGACAGTAACGCCGCTCATAAGCGGCATACGTCATTTAATGATCGAGTATTTCTAAGTAACTTCGCGAGAAGTTACTTAGAAAGCACCTATGGAGCACATTGTAAGATTCCCAATCAGGATTAAAATCGGGGATGTAAAATGAAACAGTTCAAACGAACAGTATTTTTCAGTGTGGTTTTTATTCTTATAGCCCTGTGTGCTGCACCCCTGCTTTTTTCACAGGAGACGGGCGGCACCCTTGTATATGGAGAGTACGGCGCGCCAACACGTCTTGTTCCGATACTTGCGAACGATTCGATATCCATCCGCCTTATAGAGCTGATCTATGGTTCTCTTGTATTCTACGATTCAAACGGTGAAATACAAGGCGACCTTGCACAGCGCTGGGACATTGCGAAGGATTTAAAAACTGTGACCTTTTACCTGCGCGATGATGTCCGCTGGCATCCGATGCCCGGAGAATCGGAAGGAGAGCGGTTCACCGCCGATGATGTGGTAAAAACGTTCAAAATCATGATGCATCCGAATACGGTAACCTCGTTGCAGTCCAGGTACAATTTTATCGCTGCAGTAAATAAGATCGATGATTATACCGTCCAGTTTAAATTGAGAAAGCCGGTTTTGAATGTGCTCGGCAGATTCAGCTTCAAGATTCTTCCAGCATACCTGCTACAGGGTGTATCGTATCTGCGTGGTGATGAAGATCTCTCCATTTACAAACACCCGATCGGTACAGGCCCGTATATGTTCGTTTCTCAGAAGGGACTATCTTCAGAGATAGTGTTGAAGGCGTATGACGCGTATTATCTTGGAAGGCCTTTTATCGATACAATCATTATGCGACCCTTTGCCGATCAGAATATCATAACGCAGACCCTTCTCTACGGGGGTATCGATATGGAGATCAGGGTCCCGCCGCGTGACATCGCCGAGATACAGGGAGATTCGCGTTTTGAGCTCAATCCCTATAGCACACTTTCATTTTCCTTTTTTGGATACAATCTGAGAAATCCGGTACTTGCGATAAAGGAGGTGCGGCAAGCGATATCCTACGCAATCAACAGGCAGGAAATGCTTGATTCATTTTTCGAGGGTAAGGGCCAGCTGATATCCGGACCTTTCGCGCCGGGAAGCTGGGCGTATAACCTGGATGTCAAGCCGATCAACTACTCTGAGGATATGGCAAACAGTCTCCTCGATCGGGCCGGGTTTACCGAGCGGACAAAGGGTATTCGCAAGAGAGGCAGCTATGAGCTCAGATTCGAGATGGTGGTGCCCATATCGAAGGAGAACGAAACAACAAAGAGGGTCATACTCG
>CAZGJW010000053.1:0-17821 GCA_964525675.1 uncultured Spirochaetota bacterium | reverse complement strand
TTATCCTGCGTGGTTTGACACTCTCATCTGCGGGAATTGGCAGGGTGTGGAGTCGGTTTTGTCTGGCTGGTGTCGGTTGCGAGCGCATGGTGTGTGAGATGCGTGTTTTTCCCGGCGAACACATCGAGCTGAAGCTGCGGCTCATCAATCGCAAGCTGCTCCCGCTCCCCTGGATTCAATTGAACGACGAGATACCACTCAGCTTCTCCCCCGATGTTCCGCTTTCACCAGGCAATAGACCCGGATCTGGTTTTCTGAGCAAATCGGCGGCAATGCTCTGGTACACGAAAGCAAGCTGGAAAGAGCGCCTCTGTTGCCATAAGCGAGGCTATTACCAGCTAGGTCCAATACAGCTGACTTCCGGCGATATTTTCGGCTTTTATCCCCGTTGTATTACTCAACCGATTATTGATCATATCGTTGTGTATCCAAAAATATTCGATATCACCAATTTGAAAATACCGTCACTGTATCCTATCGGAGAAACGACTGCCGAGCGGCGGATATTCGAGGACCCCATACGGTTCAGTGGGATACGCGATTACACACCACAAGACAGCCTCCGGTATATACACTGGAAGGCGACAGCTCATCGTCAGGAACTGCAGGTAAAAATCTTCGAGCCTACCACAACGTCGAAGGGGGCTATTTTTCTCGCGATCGACAGTTTCAAGGCGGGTAATGAAAACGAGGTTAATAGCGAGGAAGAGTTCGAGTTGAGTATAAGTGTTGCTGCCTCCATCGCCAGCCATCTTATTGAGCATCACAGCGCTGTGGGACTGTTTGTCAACTCATGCCTGGCCGATTCCGGACAGCCGGCCACACTGTTACCCGCAAGCGGCACCGGCCATCTGGTCGAGATTCTGGAAGCCCTTGCCAAAGTTACCTCCTCAGCCAGCCTACCATTCGAGGAATTCCTGCAGGCAGAGAGAACGGCTTTACCCTGGGGAACCACTCTGGTTGTTATCCTTTCCAGGTCTTCGGTACGGTTTAAAGAGCTACTGGTAGACCTGAAAGAGAGCGGACATAAATTGCTGGTTCTTCAAATTAGCGACACAGAAGAAAGCCAACTTCCAGGCGCAATCTCCTGGCACCGAGTCAGGCAGTCTGGAGGTCTTAACGTCATAAGTACAGAGGAAACAGGATGAAGCTGGACTGCAAGCGAGGCATTCTATATCTTGCCGCAATGGGTATGGAGGTTTGCTGGCTGTATGTTCTGATAGCCATGTTAAATAAGAAAGTGGCCGGCAACCACCTTTCTGTCGCCGGAATACTGGTGCTGTATCCGGTTTCTTTCATCTTCAACAGATTGCTGGGGCGTCTGAAGTGGCCCGGAGCTTGCCTGATGAGTGTGAGCTGGCTTGGATGGATGGTAGGCATGCTGCTCATTGTAAAGGTGCAGCTATACGCCGATCTTCCGTTCTCAGAATCAACCTGGCTCCTGTCAATACCGCAGGCAATGGCTCAGATGATATATACCCTCAAACCGGAATTTATCATTCTTCTTAGCACCGGTATTATCTGGTGGCTGAGTCAACGGGTTGCCTCTCGCGATGTCAGCTTCCCGATGATGCTCAAAAAATTCCAGTTCGGGCTCATCATGCTCGTATTGACATTTTTTACGGGTTCCCGGTTAGACGCCATCCCCGACTATCCGGTTTCAGAAGCCCTGATCTTTTTTCTATTCGCCCTGTCTGGCATTTCAATGGCGCATGCTTTTGAGAACACCAGCTGGTTTTCCGGACAGAATCGATGGCCCTGGCCAGGGCTTTTACTGGTCAGTATAAGCCTTATTCTTCTTATGGGATTTCTTGTCACTCTCCTGGCAACACCTGAGTTACTACAGCTACTCTGGGCAGCCTTCAAATGGGTATGGGGACTGATCTGTGGACTGATCCTGAAAGCGATCGAGTTTCTGGCTGGACTTTTTCCGCAGTCAGAGCCTGGAAAGCTGCCGCCTATGTTGGACACGTCACAGTTAAAACCTGCACAGGGCAAACCTCTGTATATACCGAAGTGGCTGCGAAGCAGTCTCCTTTTTACAATAAGCGTTTTCTGTATAGGTATGGTTCTCCTTGCCCTGTGGCGTATCATATCCGACGTATTTTACCGGCTGCGTCGCAAACTGTCCGACATGGCCGACGCTGAGTTCGAGCCAATGACCGGTGCATTCAAAGCCGATTTACTGAACGTATTAAAACTCCTCCTCTCCAGACTGGTTAAATTTATATTTTTCTTCCGCTTGAGACATAAAGAGGGATCAGTATCTCCTGAGGTGGCCTCAGTCCGCAGGATTTACCGGCAGCTGCTTCGCTGGACAGCCGGGTGTGGCTATCCACGGCATATTTCGCAGACTCCATACGAGTACTGCCGCACCCTGGAAAGCCTTCTCCCGGATACCAGTAAAGACCTGAATTTCATTACGAAACAATACGTCAGGGCACGCTACGGAGTTTTACTCCCGGTGGAAGATACGCTGTATATACTGAGCCAGGCCTGGCATAGAATAAAGCAAACTCGTCTGAAGAGAGCATCTGCTGAGCTGTCTTCTGGCAAGGAGGGAAATTAACGTGAGTAAAGTAAAGTCGGAGATAAGCCCTGAGATGTCGAGTATACAGCAGGCAGCAAACAGGATGGTGGATAATGTCAGTAAGGTAATTGTCGGTAAAAAAGAGACCATTGAGCTCGTTTTGGTAGCTTTGCTCTGCGAGGGGCATATTTTAATAGAAGATGTGCCGGGAATCGGAAAAACGATGCTCGCCAAGACCATAGCCCGATCGCTGAACTGTAGCTTCAAAAGGATACAGTCAACCCCGGACCTGCTTCCTTCAGATATAACCGGTATCCATTATTATAACCAGAAGACTTCTGAGTTTGAATTTCGACCGGGCCCGCTCATGGCTAACATTGTGCTGGTTGATGAAATAAATCGAGCCACTCCGAGGACACAGTCAAGCTTGCTGGAGTGTATGCAGGAGAGGCAGGTGACCGTGGATCTGGAGACAATGCCACTACCACGCCCGTTTCTGGTTATTGCTACACAAAATCCTGTTGAGCTGGAAGGCACCTTCCCCTTGCCTGAGGCACAGCTGGATCGCTTCTTGCTCCGGATTGGGCTGGGTTATCCTACCAAGGATGAGGAAGGAGCGATTTTGTCTCGATTCCAGCGCTCCAATCCTCTGGAAAGCTTGACCAGCGTACTGGAGGCCGATGAGTTGCTGAAGATTCAAGAATTATCCGGCCAGATGTACGTTGAGAAATCGGTTAGTAACTACGTTACTGCCATCACCAGAGCTTCGCGGAGTCATGAAGATATTAAACTGGGCGCCAGTCCGCGTGCATCATTGGGCCTTTACCATGCCTCTCAGGCTCTGGCAGCTATTCAAGGGCGAAATTACGTAATACCGGATGATGTAAAGCATCTCGCCGTTCCTGCTCTGGCCCACCGCCTTATTGTCAAGACAGAGGCGCGATTAAGGGGACGGTCCACTGAGAGCATACTAAGTGAAATAGTGTCTGCTGTGCCAGTACCTGTAGAGGATCCCTGAACAACCTGTTGGGCCTTTAATACCTCTCGGATAATTAAACCTGCAGAATCTCAACTTTTCTCTCAGGTAAATATTTCTTCCTCTGAATTGCCATCAGTACGCCCCCTGAAAAGCCGACCGCCTCATGGGGGAACACGGGGCCGAGAATAAGAACGAGGTCGTAATCGAATATTGCCCTGTTTATGGTGACCTCTATCTCCTCATGGAAGAGACCTCCGGCCCGTTAATTAGTCATCATACATACTTGTACGATCGGTCCCTATGATATATCTTCAATGATATGAAAAGAGGCACCTATATTATAGCACTCGACATCGGCACGACAAGCACAAAGGGAATTTTGTATCTCCTCGGCAGTGGAAACCGCATTGACAGTGAGAACCACACCGGCGGTGATTATCATATTAACGGTGAGATATCAAAAAGCGAATCTCTCTCATACCCCAGCTATTTTCCATCCCCTGGATACGCCGAGCAGGACCCCGATGAAGTGCTCAGTGCCGTTATTTCGGTGGTGGCCGCCCTGGCAAAGAACATTCATCCTCAGGATGTTGGTGCCCTCGTATTCAGCGGGATACTACACAGCATGCTTCCGGTCGATAAACACTGTCGGCCTCTTACCCGCGCGCTCCTCTGGACCGACATGCGGGCCAAACAGCAGAGCGACGCGCTTTCCGGCCACCTCGACAGCAACGAGGTGTACAGGCACACCGGCTGCACCATCAATCCCACGTACTACCCGGCGCGGCTGCAATGGTTCAAACAGGAAGCACGGGACATCCTGAAAAAGACGCATAAGTTCATATCGATAAAGGAGTATGTGCTCTACCATCTATTTGGAAAATTCACTGTAGACAGGTCGATGGCGTCTGGTACCGGCATCTGGAACATGAGCGCGCTGGACTGGGATAAAGACCTCCTTGCCGATATAGGTTTTGACAGCAGGCTCTTCTCAGAGGGTACGGAACCGACCACCGATATTGGCGGATTGAAACGTGAACCCGCATTGAAAATGGGACTCCATCCGGGAACACCCGGTATAATCGGCGCAACGGACGGCCCCCTTGCCCACCTCGGAAGTGTCGGTCTCGATGATACGGGCATGAGTCTTACAGTCGGTACCAGTGCTGCTATGCGGAAAATTGAACCGAAGCCGACAGTAAACATCGAAACGGGAACGTGGTGCTACTACCTGTTGGACGGATTCTGGATTACGGGCGGAGTGATTCAGGATGCGGGCAACGTTTTCGGATGGTTGTCAGATACTTTCTTTGAGAAAGATTTTCGAACAATTTTTAATCTTGTGGAAAAATCAGTAAAAAACATCCCTCCGGGAGCTGATGGGCTTTTTTTCTTCCCGTTCATGGCGGGAGAGAGAAGCCCGCGTTACAATCCTGAAGCGCGGGCTGCAGTTATCGGCATGACATTCAGCCACAAGAAGGAGCACATCCTCCGCAGTCTCATGGAGGGTATTGCATACAGGATATCGACGCTGTACCGCATACTCAGTAAGGGCGATGATTACAGACTTGTTCTCACGGGAGGTATTTTAGACTCACCGACCTGGATGCAGGTCACCGCCGATTTCCTCGGCCGAAGTCTCTGGAAATCGGGAAAAAGGTATGCCGCAGCATGGGGAGCGATTCTACTCGCCATGAGGGCACTCAGGATTGTCGATTCCCCGAAAAAACTTCAGCGCTTTATTTCTGCGGGCGGGAAAATCGAATACGACCACACGGCACACAGGCAGTACAAAGGAGTACGGGCATCCTATGAAAGGTACTATCAGAGACTCTTTGGAAAATAAACCTGTATTGCGTATCTTTTATTTCTATCGGGGGAACAGGATGTTGCGATCCTATAAAAGATTGACAGCTCTCTTATTTCTGCTCTTTCTTCCGGGTTTTATATTCGCACAGAACCTGGAGGACCGCGTCATCGAGCGAAGGCTCGATAACGGGATCAAAGTGCTCATGATGGAGCGACACAATGCGCCTGTCGTTGCTCTGTATATTCTGTTTAAGGCTGGTTCTTCCGACGAGACGGCCGATACAATCGGAACAGCACACATGCTCGAGCACATGCTCTTCAAGGGCACCGATACGATCGGCACCCGTGACTATGAGCAGGAAAAACCCATTCTCGAGGAAATCGAAAAGACTGGCCAGGCGCTCGACCGTGAACGGGGGGAATCCGCCGATCAAGCCCGCATCAAAGAGCTTGAAGAAAAATTGAAACGCCTGCAGAAAAAAGAGAGTGCACTGGTCATACACGACCAGTACGAATCCTACTACATGAGAAACGGAGCCCAGGGCTTTAATGCCTCAACGGCCAAGGATTATACGTTGTACACCGTTGAGCTGCCCTCGAATAAGACAGAGCTATGGGCTCTGCTCGAGTCCGATCGGCTCAAGAACTTCGTGCTTCGAGAATTTTATACAGAAAGAGACGCGGTGCTTGAGGAGAGGAGAATGCGCGTCGATACGGACCCGTACGGAAAACTCCGCGAACAGTTTCTGTTAGCCTCATTCGACCATCAGCCCTACGGAATACCGACAATCGGCTTCCCCGAAAACATCAGACGGCTCAGTGTACAAAAGGCGAGAAACTTCTTTAATACACACTACACACCGGACAACTGCGTCATCATCATGGTCGGGGATATCGATACTATAAAAGATTCCCTGCTCGTAAAGAGCTATTTCAGCGATATGTCCGGCGGCCCGGCGCCGACCACAAAGATTGCACCCCTGCCCCAGCAGGGCGCAGAACGCCGTATCACGGTGGAGCTCGATGCGGAACCGATGGTGCTCATCGGCTTTCACAAGCCTGCTGTTCAAAACCCCGATAACTACGCCCTTGATATGATAAGCGGCATCCTGTCATCAGGCAGAACGTCGAGGCTCTATAAAAACCTCGTTCAAACCGGTATTGGGGTCTCGGTAAGTGCTGCGAACGGGTTTCCCGGTGAAAAATACGACAACCTGTTCGTGCTCTCCGCCATACCACGGCCGCCGCATACCGTCGCAGATGCAGAACATGCCCTGTACAAAGAATTGGACCGGCTGAAAAAGAATCCTGTCGAACCGGAGGAGTTTGAAAGGGTTTTGAAACAGATCGACGCGCAGTATATACGCTCGCTCGCATCAAACAGCGGTATGGCACGGCAGATCGCATACTTTGAGGCGACAGCCGGCAGCTGGAAGTACGCGATTACCTGGAAACAGAAAATGCACAGCGTAACGCCGCAGGATATTATGCGGGTCGCCCAAAAATATTTTACCGAAAAAAACCGTACCGTTGCATCGATCGTCAAAAAGACTGATAGTGAAAATAACAGTGGACATCCTGGAGAATAGATAAAAAATGCATAAAAGAACTTTGATAAAGCTCTATATCCTGATCTTCACATTTATTCACCTCAGTGTATTTGCCATTGAACCGGAAAAACTTACCTACAGGGAGATCCAGTTCAATCCTCCGGAGGTCGAACGGGCAAGGATTTCAAACGGTATAGTGCTATATCTTCTGGAAGACCACGAACTCCCCCTGTTTACCATGAACGTACTGATCAAACGGGGAACTTTATACGAACCGCTGCAAAAAGTCGGGCTTTTTTCGATTCTTGCGGAAGGCTTGCAAACCGGCGGTACTCTGGAAAAATCTCCCGATTCTATTAATGATGAACTGGAATCAATGGCTGCTTCGATTGACATCAATTTCGACGACGAGTACGGGCTTGCAACACTCGAAACCCTTTCCGAAGATATGTCAAAAGGCCTTGAAATATTTGCTGATATTCTCATGCATCCTGCCTTTAAAGAGGACAGGCTCGATATAAGCAGGGCGCGGGAAATCGAAATGATACGAAGGAGGAATGAGGACCCTTTCGACATAGCGCTCAGATTCTTTCCGGCGTATATGTATGGGAAAAATCACCCGATGGGATCCTACCCGGAAATAAACGGTATACAGTCGATATCCAGGCAGGATCTGTTCCGAAGCCACCGCCTGCTCTTTCAGCCGGGCAACCTCATCTTCGCAGTTACCGGCGATTTTAATAGGAAAAAAATCATTCAGAAGCTCGATGCTCTCTTCGGAAAATGGCAAAACCATGAAGCTAATTTGCCGACGGTCCCTGCTTTCCGTCCGGTACAAACCGGCGGTAAACCGGTTGTTATTTACATTAAAAAAGACATGAACCAGAGTACAATACTCATGGGATACTACAGCATGGAGCGAACCCCAGATCATCCCGATTATTTTCCGCTCAGGGTGATGCGGGAAATACTCGGTGAGAGCAGTTTTACATCGCGGCTGTACAGGGAGGTGCGGGAAAAAAGAGGACTCGCATATTCCGTCGGGAGCTATTTCGACACCTCACACTACGTGTACCCCGGTCTCTGGTTCTCCTACGCACAGACTCGGGCGGAGAAAACCATCGAAACCGCAAAACTGATGTTGAACGTCATGGATGAAATGAGGCACAAGAAGGTAAGCGGTGAAGAGCTCGCCCGTGCAAAAGATTCAATAGTTAACTCCTTCGTTTTCCATTTTTCAAAGAGCACGCAAATCTCATTGCAGAAGATGTTGCTCGATTTCAGGGGTTTTCCGGAGGATTACCTGAACACCTACACCCAGCACATCCAATCGGTAACGCAGGATCAGGTCCTGGCTGTTTCGCAGAAATACCTCGATCTTGAAAACATAGTCATTGTCATTGTCGGAAGTGAGAAGTATTTTGACAGTCCTGTTTCGACTCTCGGGACGATTATCACTATTACACCTGATTGAAAGATCAGGCGCAGAGGCACGGACAAACTCTTAAAACGGGGCTTTTCGATATGATTGACTCTATATGCGTATACTGTTCATCAAGCACACGGGTGTCAGAACAGCATAAAGAAACAGCCGGCGATCTCGGCAGGGGCATTGCTGAAAGCGGATATTCTCTCGTTTACGGCGGAGGGAATCTCGGACTTATGCGAGATGTGGCCCGGTCCGCAAAAAGTACCGGCGGCCGGGTAACGGGCATTATTATTAAAAAGTTTTATGAGAGGGGACTGGCATTCAAGGACGCCGACAGAATGATCGTCGTTGAAACGATGGACAGCCGGAAAAGAATCATGAGAGAAATATCCGATGCCTTTATTTCACTTCCCGGCGGATTCGGAACACTCGATGAGCTTTTAGAGGTCGTCTCTCTGAAACAGCTCCACTTTCACAACAAACCGGTGGTAATTGTAAACACGAACGGTTTTTTCGACGAACTTGTACAATGGATAGAAAAAGCAGTGAAGGAAGACTTTATCAAGCAGAAGTACAAAAACCTGTACTATGTCGCTGAATCGGTTTTTGATTGCATCGAGTATATAAAGCGATATGTTCCGGAACAGGTGCCCGAGAAGTGGAGCTGAACCTACGGCCCGTCACGTGTCGATCAGCCTGCTGCAAGTCGGAAGAACCAGTTCTGCCTTCGTCTGAATATCGAAATTAATACGGAAAAAAATCAGCTGATTTCCACCGGGTCCCCCACCTCGATTGTCCCGGGTTTTATCACCCTGCAGAATACCCCCTCCTCAGGCATGATGCAGTACCCCACATCGTAGTAGATCCTGCACGGTACGGCACACTCCTTTCCAATCATCGTAACAACAAGCTCGGTTTCATTTCCGATAGAAATCCTGTCATTAATACTCAATTCCTTCAAGTTGACTCCCCTCGTCACGATATTCTCTGCAAAATCCCCGTATGAGACAGACACGCCGCCCTCCTTCATCCTCACGATACTTTCATCCATGAGAAGACTCACCTGCCGTAACCCACCATCAGCATGTGCATCCTTCTCAATCCCGCAGTTCTCAAGTAGAACCGCAGACCGCACGCACCTCTTCTTCATCCCCTTTTCGGGACTAATTGCTATGGAAACGACCTCTCCTCTTTTCACTTTCGTATCCCCCTATCCTCCTGTCCTGTGCATCATCAAATCGCGTTTATCCATATTCAGCCGGTAGGATGCAGGTTTTCTTGAAACGGCCTTTCGTATCTCGTTTTTTATTTCCTCGATCGAAAAGCTATCTTCAAGCATCTCTTTCAGGTTGATATCTCCTTCACTGAAGAGACATGTTTTCAGCATACCGTTCGGAAGGAGCCTCAACTTGTTGCACCGATGGCAAAAAGGGTGACTCATCGGGCTGATAAATCCCACCTTCACAGGGCTTCCGTCGATTTGATAGAGATCTTCCGTGGTCGAGCCTCCTGCAGGTATTGGCGACAGTGCAAGGGTTTCCGAAACGATATTCTGCGCATCCGAAGAAGACATGAACACCTTCCGGTAGAAATGATCGGTATGAGCCTGGGGCATTACCTCGATAAATCGTATATCGCATGTGTGTAACTCAGCGAAGGCAATGAGATCGATTAACTCATTGTCGTTCTCCCCGCGCATTACCACGGTATTTAGTTTGATTGTCAATCCGTATCTTCCCGCCGTCTCAATCCCTTCGAGCACACTGGAGAGAGAATCCCTTCCCGTAATATGCCTGTACGTCTCTCTCTGAAGGGTGTCAAGGCTGATATTCACCCGTCCGATACCTGAGCCGACAAGTGCGGAAGCATAGCGGCTTAGATGCGTCCCGTTTGTCGTGAGCGTCAGTTCGGGGACGAACACTCCGAGTATATTGAACAGAAGGTCGATATCTTTTCTTATAAGCGGCTCGCCTCCGGTAATCCGAACCTTCAGAATACCGAGCTCGACAAAGGCCCGAACAAGAGTCCCGATCTGTTCGTAACTGAGTATGCGACTGTGTTCAATAAAATCCACGCCCCCTGCCGGCATGCAGTACCTGCACCGGAGATCACACCTGTCGGTGACCGAAAGCCGCAGATAGTCAATTTTCCTGCCGAATGCATCAACTAGTTTCATCGACATCTCCCGGCCTTCCACAATCCTCGACCTCCCCATGAATGAGCTCAACAGCATGTTCGAGTACCGTATGAACAATTTCAAACGTTTCCCGGACGGCTTTTTCACTTCCCGGCATATTGATTATCAAAGTCTTGTTTCTCGTTCCTGCAACACCTCTTGACAACATCGCACGGTTTGTTTTCTCGAGACTCTTCACCCTGATGGCCTCTGAAATGCCCGGTACATGCCTTTGAATCACCGATTCGCTGGCCTCGGGAGTAATATCGGATGGCGCAAGCCCGGTGCCGCCGAGAGTAAATACAACATCCACCCCGATGTTGTCACAGAGCCGTATGAGCGCCGCCTGTATCTCGTTAAAATCATCGCTAATAATGGAATAGTCAACTACCTCACCAACATGCTCCTGTATCAGGCCGCAAATGGCAGGACCGCTCGTATCTTCCCGCACACCCCCACTTGCCCTTGTACTTACCGTCAGCACGGCTGCCCTTATTTTCTTTGCCATCTGCCGCTCTTGCCTCCCTCCTTCTCAAGGAGTTCGAGATTCGTAATCGACATACCCCTGTCAACCGCCTTGCACATGTCGTAAATAGTCAAAGCAGCAGTAGAGACAGCCTGCAGCGCCTCCATTTCAGCACCCGTCTTTGCATGTACCCCAACCACGCCGGTAATTTCAAGAACACCTTTTTGCATATCAGGAGCAAAGGAAACATCAATTTGATCGGGAGAAAGGGCGTGGCACAGCGGTATGAGCTCGCCGACCCGCTTTGCCGCCAGAATACCGGCGATCTGCGCTGCGGCAAATACATTGCCCTTCTCTATCCTGTCTTCGGCAATCGCCTTCAGAGTTGCATGTTTCATCAAAACCCTGCAGTGCGCCTTTGCGACCCGCCTCGTTACCACTTTTTCTCCAACGTCGATCATATGCAGGTTTCCGTTTTCATCTATATGTGAAAAGCCTTTCATAACGCGTTCACTCCTTGTCTTTATATTCAGGTAGAACTTCACGTTTTCTATTTTTTAACAAGAGTTGCCCAATTGCTATCGCCTGATTTTCAGGACGATTTCATCCGCATCTTCCGTTTTCTTCAAGTTCGATACAATACCGGTAACAACGCTTAAAAATACCGCACGGACAAAGGGATTCATCCCTATCTTTTTCCCGTTTATATGAAGCTCAACCGAGTACCCATCGACTGCCCTCTCATTTTCATCCATACTAATTCCTCCGCAAACCTTCTGTGTCTTCATTTGAACATTCAAACAGTGGTTATTACATGTAATGCCACTGTCCAGCGGTGTTATCCGGACGCGAATCCTCCGAATAACATCATATTCACCGCTTAGGACAGGAGCATCACCTCTGCCGTCTCTCCCTGCCGAACAATGTTTCTGCTGCGGTCAATGAGCACGAGTGCATTGCATCCGTTGCAGCCTACTATATCGGCAGAGCCGTTTAATTTGAACGGCCGCACCGTTAGAACACCCTCCTGAACCCTGTAGCGACCAGGCATTATATACGTTCTCGATCCCTTTCGGTGTACATCCTCCTCAACTGAAGCATGCAGAAAAAGGGGCATATGGTTCTTTCTTCCCATCATTTTCAGGAGCGCAGGTTTAATAAATATATGAAACGTGGTGAAATTTGAAACCGGGTTCCCGGGAATACCGAAGATGTGGCATGCTCCCTTTCGAGCGAAGAGCAGAGGCTTCCCCGGCTTTATGCGTACCTTGTGAAAAAAAATATTCGCTCCCTCCTCTTTCAAAATTTCCGGCACTAAATCATAGTCACCCATCGAAACACCGCCGGATACGAGGAACACATCCTTCTCGAGACCCCCTTCCACAAGGGTGCGAAGCTCATCCATATCATCACGGCCGATACCGAGGTATTCGACACGACACCCGAGTGTTTCAACGAGGCTCGAAAGCATAGGTCCGTTACTGTTCCGTATCGCTCCATGCGAAGGCTTCTGTTCGGGCTCAATAATTTCACTCCCGGTGCTGAGCACTGCAACAGCAGGCATTTTCACCACCCTAACTTCTGTTTTTCCAACCGATGCGAAAACCGCAATTTCGGGAGCAGTAATGACCGATCCACTTCGAAGAACACATTCTCCCTGACAGATATCCTCGCCTCTCTTACAGATATTCTGGCCGACAACAACCGGCCCGTTTATCCGTACACGGCCTTCGGACAGGAGTTTAGTTTTTTCGATCATAACCACTGCATCAGCTCCTTCGGGAACGGGAGACCCGGTCATTATCTTTATACACTCTCCTGGGCTGATACCGATTTCTGGAAATGAGCCTGCCGCACAGATACCTGTAACCGTAAAATCTGTTATCCCAGCTAAACTGTCGTGGCTTCGGATTGCATACCCATCCATGGCTGACTTGTTGAAAGGAGGTATATCGATGTCCGCATACACGTCTTCTGCAAGTGTACAACTGGAGGCACTCCGAAAGGGGAGCGTTTCATTCTGCATAACGGTGGTATTATCGAGAATTATTTTCAGCGCATGTTCCACACCAACCATATAACTTCTCCTGCAAAAAAAAAACCGTTATTCATTTTCACCATAACGATGTACAAAAGTAAAAAGGAGTATATCAGACAAAAAGAGCATCGTCAACAGTAAATTTTCTACACCAGGGGCACTTAGTACCAGGGGCACTTAGTCATCAAGCAGTTTTCTTACCTTTTGGACGAGATCCATCAACTTGAAAGGCTTTTGAAGAAACGGTATACCGTCATCAAGTACTCCGTGATGGACAATGGCATCCTCCGTGTGTCCGGAGATGAAAAGCACTCTTATTTTCGGGCGTATTTTCTTTATCTTTTCAGCAAGATTGCGGCCGTTCATACCGGGCATTACCACATCGGTTATAAGCAGGTGTATGTGCATATCCTTTTTTTCTCTGCAAAGAGAAAGGGCAGCTTGTGCATTTTTCGCCTTTAAAACTGTGTATCCGAAAGATTTCAGGTTCATTTCTATTAAATTACGCACCACTTCCTCATCCTCGACAATCAGAATGGTTTCCGACCCATTTAAAGATACGCTTGCTTGGGCACCGTACGGGTACTCTGCCACGGTTTCATCAATCCGTGGAAAATAAATCCTGAACGCTGCGCCCTGATTTGGTTCGCTGTATACGCGGATAAATCCGCCGCTCTGTTTTACAATTCCGTACACGGTTGCAAGCCCAAGGCCTGTCCCCATCCCGACTTCCTTGGTTGTAAAAAATGGCTCGAAAATATTGCTCTTTGTCTCTTCATCCATCCCCTCCCCGGTGTCGCTCACCTCGAGCATCGTATACCACCCGGGAAAAAGATCTTCCTCCTCTTCAATCTCCCGTTTGCTTACATAAACACTTTTGGTCTTTAAAATAAGTTTCCCTCCCCCTGGCATTGCATCCCGCGCATTGATTGCCAGGTTCATAATCACCTGTTCCACCTGACCGGGGTCAGCCTGGATAAATGAAGGTTCAGGTTCGAACTCGGGTACAAGTAGAATATCCTCACCTATGAGCCTGCGGAGCATCTTTTCCAGATCACCAACAAGTGTATTGAGTGCAACTCTTTTCGGCTGGAGAACCTGTTTTCTGCTGAAGGCGAGGAGCTGCTGGATAAGGCGAGCAGCACGCTCCGAAACTTTTTTTATTTCACCGGCATAGAAAAGCTCTGTCTGATCCATGTCTTTACTTAAAATCAGCAGGTCGGAATAACCGAGTATCGCAGTCAACAGGTTATTGAAATCGTGAGCCACACCCCCCGCAAGCCTCCCAACCGCCTCCATCTTCTGAGACTGCAGGAAGCGTTCTTCGCTTTTTTCCAGCGCTTCCTCCGTATTCTTTCGTCCCGTGATATCGATTGCAATACCCAGCACACAATCCTCTTTTTCGTTCAAAGAGAGCGGCACTTTCGTTGTTTGGAGCCATTTTGTCCTGCCATCAGGGCCGGTATACAATTCTTCCGGGATGAACATCGGCTCTTTTGTCTGGATGACCTTCCTGTCATCTTCGAGATATTTCTCAATCTCACATTTTCGCCCCTCGTCGTAATCTTCAAGCTCCATCTCCATTTTTCCGATCATGACCTCGGGCGTCATCCCGTGAGAACAGGCGGTAGAGCTATTTACAAGAAGGAATCTCCCCTCCCTGTCTTTGACGAAGATATCTGCAGGTGTGCTGTCAAGGACCTGCCGCAGCAGCTGCTCGTTCATTCTAAGCGCCGCATCCTTTTTTTTCCGCTCCGTAATATCCCGGAGTATTGCGAGTATAGCCGGTTTTCTATTAAATTCAATCTTACTCGCACTGATCTCAACACAAATCTTACCGCCGCTCCTGTTAATAAGAATCGTTTCATACCGGGTGGGCACAAACCCGTCTGTCATTCTTTCCTTATACCGCCGTCCGACTATTTCTTTTTCATCAGGGTGAATATATCTGAGAAAGGGTGCTCCGCTAAGGTTTTGAATCGGCACATCAAGCAACCTGGCAATCTGAGGATTTGCATACCGTACCGTTTCATCCTGAATGATAACAATGCCGTCACTGGCAAGCTCAAATAAAGAACGGTATAGAGACTCACTCTCCTTCAGATCCTCCTCAACCCGTTTATAGTCTGTTATATCACGGATTATTCCGACGATAAATCGCGCACCACTCTCTTTATCGATATACAGAGATTTCTTCGTTGAAATTACATGAACCTTACCTTTGATTGTCTGCATTTCCTCATTCAGGCTCGGCTTTCCCGTTTTAAAAACTTCACGATCCTTAGCCTGATAGACATCTGCTTCCTCCCGGGAAAAGATTTCATAGTCGGACTTGCCGATCAACTCCTTGCGATTGTATCCCCAGAACCTGCATGCTGAATCATTGAGATAAATCCATCGATGATCTTCATCCTTGACAAATACCGGGTCTTCAATGTTATCGAGTATATTTTGCAAAAAAAGTGGAGGATTCGATGAATCGGGCAAGCCTGCCCTCTTAATCTCAGCAACCTTTTGACGTTGCGCCTGCTCCTCCTGTGCCTGCTCAACTCCAGCACCTTCCCTCTTCTTCATTGTCAATCCTTGCGTCCAGCCCCTTCGGTCACGAGTTGTACAATCAACTGCCAAAAAACCCGTTTATAACTCAATTATTGGACACAGTATATCAAAATACAAATTTTTTCTTACTATGCCGACTCTTTTATGGTTTTATCCATTAAGATCCTGGTTTTTTGTACCAGAATTTTATGCTCTACTGACTTATTATGTCACGTTACCTACTATGACATTCTACAGGTAAAAACCATTAGGCAGGTGCACCACAGGCATTTATTGGTTTGCACCTTTTAAGTTTGAAAATTAACTTGCCTATGTTTTAAATACGGATGATTTTTATGCAAACCCGGCAGGCAACTGAACAACAGGGGCGTTTTCAGGCAGGTTTGTTGTATACCCTGAACGGTCTCGCCCTATGTTGTATCTCTTCTATTAGTCCTTCGTCGATATCGTCGGGCGAATCGATGTCAATCGGCGGGTCAATCGGATAAAAATTTCGGTAAGCTGTAAGAGAAATTGCGTATGTCGGCCACGCTGTCTTTGGGACTATTTTTTTGTCACCGGTCATGAGGTTGTAAGTGCACCACCGGCTGTTATCATCAATATTGACCGCATTAACCGAGACAGAAATGATTTTCATTCTTCTTTTCCCACCCTCTTGACACGATATTCCTATACCTGCCAAACAGGGCCCCTATCAACATCTGGCTTATAAACAGTCCTTTTAAGTAACTTCAAATAAGTTACTTTACGATATTCGGTCCCCAAGGGACGTATGCCACTTTTTTATCATTATTTTTCGACTACACTTTCAAATATAGCGCAGAAAATAAAAAACACTGCCCAATCTGCCAATATTATCAGCCAGAAATTTATAACCGATGTGTACGCTGTACTGTCATGTATTTATGATGCTGTCATGAATAAGAAACAGTGAGTTGATCGACTATATAACTTTTTTTTAGAAACAGGGAAATCAGGCAAAACCAGGCGGATAACTCATTATATATTGAAAATTATACTTATGAAAATATCAATGCGCCCTTACCCTGCATTACTGATGGTATGGGATTTGCATTTATTAACCGGGGAAACGTATTATATGCCGCATATAAGAACGGGTTAAAAACTTTGAGAAGAAAAATTCAAAGACAAAAAATTGTAAAACAGATATGCGCTGAACTCAATAAATTCAGCGACTTGAAGCCTACACTTGACACCGTTCTCACCTATATTCAAAAATTAACCTGTTGTGAAGCAGCAGGTATCAGGCTATCAAAAAACGGCGACTATCCGTATTATGCGCACCATGGTTACTCCAAGGGATTTATCCGCCTTGAAAACAACCTCTATGAGGATACCAGCGAATGCGCGGGTTCCAGCCATGAGAGAAATCTTTCACCGAAAGACTGTTTGTGTGTAGCGGTTCTTGACGGTAGAATCAGTATATCAGAACAGAATTTTACATCAGACGGGAGCTTCTGGACAAATAACATCGCAGCGTATAGTGAGCAGGTTTACGGAACACTGGACGATAAATCATTTTCCTTCGGATGCATCGGTTACGGATATAACTCTTTGGCCCTCATACCGATAAAATCTGATGGTAAAAGTATCGGCCTGTTGCAGGTCAATGACCAGCAGGAAAATATGTTTACCGAGGAGATAGTGGTCTATCTGGAGATGATAGGTGAGCAAATCGGGATTGCAGTCAAGAATAAAAAAGCGTTTGAAAATCTTCAAAAAGCACTTGATGAAATCAATCCTCTGCGAGGCATGCTTCCGATATGCGCTCATTGCAAAAGAATACGAGACGATAAAGGATACTGGCACCGGGTGGAGGAGTATATTGAGGATCATTCGAATGTCGAGTTCACACACGGTCTCTGTCCGGACTGCCTTGAAAAGTACTATCCAGCATTCGTCACTGGAATGAAAGCCGTTTGAAGGGTAAAACAGGAGAGGTGCACCTGCACGCTCAGTGCCACTCAACCGAGGATGCCTTGAATACAACCCATATCTTTTTTCCCGGAAGAAGTTTCAGCGTATCCGCTGCACGGTGTGTAATACTGCATTGAAATATAAGCCCCGAGAAGATTCAACTGTGCCGTACATGAAATCCTTCGCTGCATATATAAGAGGATCATCCGATCCGGCTACGAGCAGTATATTCTTTTGAAGGCCTTACTCCATCGAGAAACGACGCACTGTCCGGAGGGCCCGGTTGTGAAGTAGTTCATCGAGCTCTTTCCTCAAAAAAAGCCACTTGCCCGTTACCTTTGTTCCGG
>CAZGJW010000052.1:0-18605 GCA_964525675.1 uncultured Spirochaetota bacterium | reverse complement strand
CTTTTTTATCGTTTCCCAGATTGATATTTATATGCGCAATTTTTTTATGAATCTCGACTTCGTTGAGGGGTGGCCTGAAGGTTGTGCTGAACGCTGCATTGTTGAATTCGACTAGCGCCATTTCGAAATTGCCAAGTTTTTCATAACAAAGCCCCCTGTACCAATTGTAGGAGCGATTGCCAGGGTTTTTTTTCGAAAGCTCGTTGAATATCACCAGAGCGCGTTCACAATAGCCGTCTTCAATGAGTTTCAGACCCTTCTCGAGCTTACTTCTTGTCTGCGCTCTGATGACAAAGGCTGCGATTATCAGGGGAACGATAATCAACACTGTAATGATAATTGCGACCATACAATAAATCCCGCACTCTTAATAAAATACTTTGACCAGATACAGCCCGCCGGGAGAAACCGTTTTCCCGGCCTCCGACCTGCTCGCCGCTTGCAATATTTCAGTCACTCGCTCAGGAGGTTCACTATTCTTCTCCAGCTCAAGAAAGGTGCCTACTATTGCGCGAACCATCTTTCTCAAAAAACTATTCGCAACAATATCCAGTACAACGAACTCCCCTCTCCTTCGTATTCGGCATTCAAAAATCTCTCGGAAGGGTTTCTGGTCAGGCTCGCGCCTTGCAAAACTCGTAAAGTCATGCACCCCTATAATGTTTACCGCATAGTTGTTTAGAAGATCTATATCGATGCTTCTTCGCAGCCAGAATGCATAATTTCTAAAAAACGGCACCTGCACTTCCGAAGTGCTGATGATGTATCGATACCATCTCTTCTTTGCACTGTAGCGGGGATGAAACTCAGGCGCTGCCTCAGTTGCCCCGAGAACACGTACATCCAGGGGAAGAAGCGAATTCAGCGCCCTTTTGAACTGCTCTGCAGTCATAGCGTTTTCAGCTGAAAACGAAACGACCTGCCCGAGAGCATGAACACCCGCATCCGTCCTTCCCGCGTATTTTATTCTCACGAACCGCTTCAGAATTTTTTCGAGCGCCGATTCAACAACTCCCTGTATTGTCACCGCATTCTTCTGCACCTGCAACCCTGCGAACCGGCTTCCGTCATACGCAATCTCCAGGACGATGTTTCTCATCCGCCGCGTAGCTCCGCTATCTTTTCATTCAGCTTTTCATAGAGGTCCTTTGAGGCATCGAGAATGAATGACGGTTTGGACTTGCTCGACCTCCCTGAACCGAATACTTTGCTAATAATCCGCTTTGCACCTTCTAGCTTTGCGATATGCTCCTCAATTCTTTCTTCATCGCCGTACTTGTACATGAGAAGAGTCGAAATAAAAAGAACACCCTCAAAACCGTAATTCTTGTCAAGGTCCGGACCGAAATTTTTCACCGAATCGATGCGTTCTTCGCCGGTTTGTGAAATATGTACCGTTTTTTCATAGTAAGACATCGCCTTTCTATACAGCACGAGTTTGATACGGTCGTAGTTCTGACCGGGATACCTGTTATTGAGATCGCCAAACAGCCATGCAGCACGAACGCATGACAGGCCCTTCTTAAAGGTCGGCGCCGTTTCCTTGCCGAGAAATGAATACGAGCTAACAGCGAGGAGATAACTCGCGGCGCCCGTAAAGAGGTTGCGCGGTTTTCTGAAATCCACTATCGGAAAAACAAGCTTTATGTCCCGCTGCCTCTTTATCTTCTGTGAGAGCGCTGCCGGTTTGTTCTTTTCCTTTATGAGGGGAAAATCCTCGCTGTAAGCGGCATAGAGGCATTCAGGGCATATCGTAACCGGGTAAATAAGAGGGTACATCTCTCCGACCTTCTTACTTGGCAAATAATTGCGCCTGAGCTCGTCATTTATATCTCCTGCAATAAGCCGACCGCCGCCTGAAAACATCTCTTCTTTTTTGAATGTGCTCCCGCATAACGGACAGTTCAGCGGATTCTTGAGATAGTACGAAATCTTTAACTCTGCTTTCCTCACTGTTTAACCCCTGTGCCGTGCGTTCGCACTCTTCACCTTCATCGCAGAAACCGACTACCGCCCCACCCGTTTAGTGTATCTCATTCTCTCCGGATTTCTACCGGCACAGTCTCGGGTTCAATCTTCACAAGCGAGATATCATCATATTCCGATCTGAACAAGAGCGGCAGGTGATACAACCCCGGTTTTTCGATATCTGCACAATCAACATAGACATACACCAGGTCCTCTGTAAATTCCCTCTCCGTCCTCTTTGGTAATTTCAACAGAACGGAAACCTCCGTGTCGTTTATGGAAAAGGAAAGACCATCCTTTAAATTCATAGCATGCACGGAAATTCCTGCAACCCTTTTTACCACGAATTCCTCTTTCACGACAACCTTCACATTCACACTCTGCACCTGGCCAAGGGTGATTTTGCTGTTCGATGTATCGATGTTCACCTTGAAAATAGTTGTTTCCGTTATGTTTTTCAGATTAATCTCCCGTGTATACACGGATTTCACTGCTTCAAGGTACGACTTCGGGCCGCGTATCTCAACTGTTTCGGGCTCAGTAACGACATCTTCGAGGTTATACCCGTATGGAAGGTCCGCCACTATTACCGGAGCAACCTTGACTTTCTTCGTCAATGCTTTTTCAAGCAACACATAGACTGTCCGGGGAGTTACCTCTTTTATAGTGACGTTCTGCGGTGTAGTGCTCTCATCGATTTTAATCCTTTTCTTCACCATACCCGAACTGTCCTCCGCAAGATCGATGACAGCGGCCATCTTCTCCTCGTTCACAAGCGCAAGCTTCTCTTCCCGCCCCCTGAGAACGACTTTTACGGTTTTCGGTATTTCACTGGCAATGAGGTAATCTTCTGGTGTGCCCACGACAGACACGGGCACAGAGAGAAACTTCTCCTTTTCCTGGAGGCTGCTCACGTAGATCCATACAATGGCAGCAAGGGCAAGTGAAATGAGCTTTATGTGCCAGTTATGTGTGATCCTGTTCAGTACTTTCATGGTTTACACCAATCTCGTTCTCCGTTAATGAAGGCACGTGTGCACGGTGCTCCTTCATTCATCGCATGGAAGGATGCAGGTCTTGTCGCAATGAATATTCTAAAAAGTGTCGCAAGTCCCCGAGGGGTAAGTCCTCCTGGGAAAAGTCCTTGACAGGACTGGGTATCATAAAGTAACTTCGCGAGAAGTTACTTAAAAGAGATCCTATTTCTGAATCAAAAGCTCGTTAAGTTTTTCTCGAAGATGTTTTATGGATACCCCCATCTCTATGAGCGCATTCCATGCGATCGATATCTTTGCCGTTGTCTCCGATACGACGATGACGAGCGCATCCGTTTCTTCCGCAAGGCCAAGCGCAGCGAGATGCCGTGTGCCGTATCCTTCGAGCACCTCGGTACGGTCTGTAAGAGGCAGAATACATTTCGCCGCTATTAACCTGTCTCGCCGTATTATCAATGCACCGTCATGAAGAGGGGAGTCCTTCTTGAAAATCGACACGATGAGATCGCCTGAAAGAAGGGCATCGAGATGCACTCCCGTTTCGATATAGGTCTTAAGACCGACATGCGACTCTATGACAATCAGCGCCCCAATCTTACTATTGGAAAGCTCTTCGACAGAGGTAGTTATATTGTCAATGATATTGATACTTTCCTTGAAAAAAGCGCCGAGCAGCCTGTTCTGCCCTATCCTGGTCAACATTCGTCTCAATTCGGGCTGAAAAAGAATGATAACGGCAATTGCGGCAACCTGTATCAGCTGATTGAGAAGCCAGCTCACCGTCTCCAGGTGTAAAAAATGCGACAGCCAGGCGGCGAATATGATCAGCCCAAGCCCTTTAACAACCTGAATAGCCCGGGTCCCGGAAATCATTGTGTAAATTTTATAGATTACAAAGGCAATGATTATGATGTCGATAACCGGAAGGAGATATGTTTTTACCCAGGGAACATTAAAAATGGCATTCATGGCGAAAGTCGCTGTTTAATTGATGTGAAAGAGCGCCCTGTAGCAGGCATAGAGTCCGCTATCATGCATTTTTAATATCGTCTACAAGGCGCGCAGTTTCAAAAGCCTCTTGTACATCGTGCACCCTTATAATATCGGCGCCCTGAAAGATAGATATAGCATTAGCTGCAACAGTTGAGACGAGACGAGCCTCCGGATCATCTCCAGAGTAGGGCTTTAGAAAAGATTTTCTCGACAATCCAATAAGAACAGGATACCCCTTGCTGCGCAGTTCCGGAAGGTGTTTTAGAAGGCTGAGGTTGTGCTCTGCTTTTTTTGCAAAGCCTATTCCTGGATCGATAATGATCCGTTCTTTTGCAATTCCTGCCGCGGCTGCGTTATGTATAGATTCGTCCAGTTCCTCTGATACCTGGCTGTAAACATCGGTATACCGGGCAAAATCCTGCATACTCTGAGGAGTGCCCCTCATATGCATGAGCACGATGTACATGTCTTTTTCGGCGACAATCCTCGCTAAATCAGCCGATGTTTCCGACTTGAGCCCGGAAATATCGTTTACCATATGCACAAGGTCGGCTGCACGCCGGGCAACCGGAGCCTTATAGGTGTCGACGGAGATGAAACAGTGCGTACGCTTTTTGACTTCTTCGATAACCGGCATAACCCGGCTGATCTCTTCATCGACCGATACCACAGTTGATCCGGGTCGCGTTGATTCTCCTCCGATATCGATGATATCGGCGCCATGATCTTCGAAGCGTAACGCCTTTTCAGCTGCCTCCTCCACACCACCGGACCTGCTCCTCCCGTAGAACGAATCGGGAGTAACATTGATGATTCCCATTATGAGAGTTTTTTTCCCAATTGGAAGCGAAACAGTCAAAAGATTTTCCTATGGTTTTATCCATTATTTTTTCTTGTGTCTGTTTTTCCGCAAACGTTTCTTTCTCTTATGATTTGCAATTTTCTGCCTTTTTCGTTTCTTGCCTGACGGCATCATCCCTCCTCAATTGATATACGTAACAGTATAGTAATTATGGTTTTATCCATTAAGGTTTTATCCATTAAGATCCTGGTTTTTTGTACCAGAATTTTATGCTCTACTGACTTATTATGTCACGTTACCTACTATGACATTCTACAGGTAAAAACCATTAGGCAGGTGCACCACAGGCATTTATTGGTTTGCACCTTTTAAGTTTGAAAGTTAACTTGCCTATTTTTCTTTTGATTCTTCATTTTCTTTGTTTTCTTTGGAAGCCCCCGAATCCCCTCTTTTATTGCTCCCGGTTTCTTTAACCGCTGAATCACCCGATTCTGCGACTTTTTCCCCTTCATGCGCCTCACCCGAGTTTTCATGGGGTGCTGCAGCGGATTTTTGATCCGGCCCCTCCCCTGCGAATACGGCTTCAGCGTAATTTCCCTCGAGATCACCGAGTACCGCCTGGAGAAGCTTGTTCTCGTCGTCGGAGAGGTTTCCCCTTGTCTTGTCTCTCAGCATAATCAGAGTGTCGATTGTAAACTTCGCAGCCTTCAAGTCCTTTTTGATCTCACCCGAGAGAGGGTCCGCTATCTTTCCAAGTCCGAACCATGCCGATGAGCTCAGCGTAAGCACAAGAGATGAAAAAGACGCATCCGGAACGTACGAATCTTTATCTGTCATCTGCGACTCCTCTCATGATTAGTCAGAGCACAAAAATAGGCAAGTAAACTTCTAAACGTAAAAGATTCAAACCAATAAATGCCTTTGGTGCACTTGCCTAATGGTTTTTACCTTTAACCAGTATTCCAAAAGATAAAACCATAGATGCAGCGAGTATAATATAAATAAAACTCGATCTTTTTTCAAATTCATTACAGATACTGAATTCCGTCCTCTCTTTCTGCTATCTCTGCAAGCACCTCCCTGATTCTCTGATCCATCGACCTATTACAGATCAACACCCTGTTCTTTTCCTTCACGACAACAGCGTCCCGTATTCCTATAAGGGCGATGAGTGTATCATCGTCACCCACAATTATGTTGGATTGGGCATCTAAAAGAACTGTATTCCCCCGCACCACGTTTCCGGCCCCGTCTGTATCGCAGTGCCTGGCGAGCGCCCCCCAAGACCCTACATCGTCCCATTTAAAATCAGGTTGTATGCAAGCAATACTTTCAGCCTTCTCCATAACACCGTAATCTATCGAGATGCTTTCAAAACCGGCGTATGCATCGCGCTTGACTTTTTCCTCCTGAGCCGTCCCGACACTGTGCCCAACGCGTATCAATCCGCGGTACATGCCGGGCATATGCCGTTCAATTGCCGAAAGCAGTACGTCTGCCCTGAATATAAACATACCGGAATTCCATAAAAACGTTCCCCTGCGCACAAAATCCCGGGCGGTTTCGAGACTCGGCTTTTCTCTGAAACCCCGCACCTTACGTACGGCGAAATTATACCGCCGGTCAATGACGCCGCCGGTTTCAATATAACCGAATTCCGTTGCAGGCCGTGCCGGCTGTATACCGAAGGTAACAATGTATCCCCGCCCCGCGACAGTACCGGCATTCTCGAGTGCTTTTAAAAAATTCTCCTTCGGCTGAACCACATGGTCCGCTGAAAGCACTGCTATTGTCGCATCCGGGTCTTTTTTATGTATGCAAACTGTCGCCAGTCCGATTGCAGGTGCGGTATTCTTGCCTTCCGGCTCGATAATCAGATTTTCCTTCTTGAACCCGGGAAGCTGCTGGAGGATGATTTCCCTAAGTTGCAGCGGTGCGACGATAAAGATACGGTCTGCTCCGAATTCCGGATACACCCTGTAAAATGTTTCCTGTAACATTGTCCGCTCGGTTACAATCGTATGAAACTGTTTCGGCAGCTCCCTCGTGCTCTTCGGCCAGAACCGCTCGCCTCTCCCGCCTGCTATTATCACGACATACATTATGCGCCCTCCTTATGCACGTCCATAAAGGATTCAATGCAGTCTTTGACGCGCCTGTGCTCGACGGGCTCGAACCACAGGGCATCTTCCTCCCTTCTGAACCATGTAAACTGTCTTTTTGCGTACCTCTTTGTATCCCGTACAAACAGCCGGACCGTTTCACTGTAGGATCGGCATCCCTTGTAATACTGAATAAAATGGCTGTATCCAAGACCCTTCATGGAGGGGTATCTTTCGTCATACCCATCCTGCAAAAGACGGTACACCTCTCTGTGAAGTCCACGGCCAATCATACTCATACACCGACGCTCAATTCTTTCGTACACCGTATGTCTGTCCATGGTTATGCCAACCTTGAGCGGCGTCACATTTGATTCACCGCTTTCCCGAATAAAATCAGAAAACTTCCTTCCCGACAATATACACACCTCGAGTGCCCTGACAATCCGCACGGTATCGTTGGGATGAAGCGAAGCGGCGGTCTCGGGGTCCACGTCCTGCAGCCTCCGATAGAGCGCGCCCTTGTGCTGCTCGTCCTCCTGGTACAACCTATTTCTAAGGCCGGTATCCGCGTCAGGCGCACCTGAAAGATTGTACTCAAGCGCCCGGAAATAGAGACCGGTGCCTCCAACAAGAAAAGGTATTTTCTTTCGAAGATAGATTTCATCTATGGCCGATAACGCGCGGCGTCTGAAATCACCTGCACTGAATCTGAAATCCGGAGGAACTATACTCACAAGGTGATGTTTCACCTTTTTCAGTTGAGCCTTCGCTGGTTTCGCCGTGCCGCAGTCGAGGCCCCTGTACACCTGCATAGAATCAACGGATATGATCTCGCCGATGTCTGCAGCTACCCGCACCGCCAGCTCCGTCTTCCCCACGCCTGTGGGACCGAATATGAACACAACCTTTTTTGACGCGTCCATTGCTGACCTTTTTTAAAAGTTCTATATCGTGTAATTTAACAGCCTGAGTGCGGTTGAATGCGGCGGGTGTGTACTGAGAGACTTCGGCATGGAGATGCCGTTTCTCACTTTTTCACGGTATTGAGTTTATACTTGATTTCATCATCGAGTACTTCCTGCAGTGAAAGCGACACGATTTTGCCCCCATATTCTTCTATCTTGTCATCACCCAAAAAATTTATCTGCCGTGCGCGAATCATTACCGCCCTCGCGAGCAGGTACCGGTTTTCAGTATAATTAATTATTTTGTAAACAGGAAGCATGTGTCAGCTCCTCTTTTTTTTCAATGCTCTGTCGATAATTCTCTCTATCTCATCAACAGCATTATCAACTTTTTTATTCACTACAATATACTGAAAGTAATTCTTTTTTGCAAGCTCCTTCTTTGCATTATCGAGACGTCTTTTGATTGTGCCCGCATCCTCCGTTCCCCTCATCAGAAGACGCTTATTGAGGGAATCGATACTGGGCGGTTCAATAAATACCGTTACCGCCTCCGGAAATTCCTTCATAAAATTCAGCGCACCCTGGACATCGAGATCGAAGATGCATACTCTGCTACCTTTAATGCATTTTGCAAACGCTTTTTTATCAGTACCATAGAGTCCCCCGTGAACCTCAGCCCATTCGATAAAGTCTCCCCGCTTCACCTTTCCCTCGAAATCTTTCCTGTCGATAAAGTGGTAATCCACCCCCTCCCTCTCACCGCGCCGCTTTTTTCTGGTTGTGCATGAAACACAGAACGACAGGTCAGACCTCTTTTCCATCAACTTCCGGTAAATGGTCGTCTTTCCTGTACCTGATGGCGCGGTAATTACGAGAAGGATCCCCTCTTTATTCAATATTTCTCACCTGCTCTTTGATTTTTTCAAGACTCGTTTTCATATCGACGACTTTCTCTGAAATAGCGTAATCGGGAACTTTTGCTCCGATGGTATTGATTTCCCTGTTCACCTCCTGCGACATGAAATCAAGCTCTCTGCCGCAGGAACCGTCTTTTTTAATAATATGAAGCATCTTTTTCAGGTGTCCCTTTATACGCGATATCTCCTCACTGATATCGATTTTATTGGCAAAAACACCGACTTCCATGAGCACCCTTGTTTCGTCCATCTTACCGCTGATAAGCTCGTTGATTTTTTCCTGAAGCTGGGTTTTGTATTTATCAATAATAGCCGGAGACATACGCTCCACCGACTCAACGGATTCCAGGATTGCATGAATGTACGCCGTTATATCTTCCTTTGCATTCTCACCTTCACGAAGGCGGGAATCCTGGAACTCTTCAATCGTTTGAACAAACGCCTCGCGTAACGCATCTTCAGAGATTGAAACGGCGGCAATATCGCTGTAACTGTTAAAAAAAGACGCCAGAGAAAGCAGTTCGGAAACAGAGATATCCAAAGAATACCCGGTATCCTCCTCGAGTTTACGCATTATTCCGCTATACTTTTGAAGGAGTTCGCGCACAAAATGGTACTCCATCTGCTCCTTGGCAACAACACGAATGTTTATATCGAGTTTCCCTCTCTTGACACGCTTTTTGGCGATACTCCTGATAATTTCTTCGAAAAATTCCATCTGAAATGGGAGCTTGATACGCATTTCCAGGAATTTGTTGTTCAGAGACTTTATCTCAATGAACAGTGTGCAGTCCTCAAACTCAAAATTCTTGAAAGCAAATCCGGTCATACTATACACATTCTGTCTCCCTGTTCCCGTGCAGTGTTCGTTATAAGCAGCTCAGCCCAAATTATTCTTGACCACACGTTTTATGGTTACTATATTTTCCGAAGACAGGGCCGCTAGCTCAGTTGGTAGAGCAACGCCCTTTTAAGGCGTGGGTCGAAGGTTCGATTCCTTCGCGGCTCAGATGTCTCCTTCGTCTAGTGGTTAGGACACCGGGTTTTCATCCCGGCAACAGGGGTTCGACTCCCCTAGGAGATGCTCTTTTTTTTGCCTCCCCGTTTTCCTCCTTTTCGGGGAGGCTTCTTTTATTATCAGCCTCCTGTGTTGCTTTATCCCCGTTTAAAAAAACTCCCGATGTGTTTGTACACTCGTGCCGATAATCTTAAAGCAAGGGAACGAATTTAAAAAAACACGTTTGTCTATATTTTTTCATTATGGTGATTTGCCGCCGGAAGGCACCATGTTCTCCGCGACATGCAAGAGGTGTCTACTCTGTGGTCTGTAACGGCAGCATTCACTCTATTATACTGACCGTTAAAAAAAATGCAACAGGGTTTTAACCCCTTTAACTGATAGCGGTCGTATTGAATATATACAACAACTGTGCTATAATCTTGTATATAAGCCTTTACCCGATAGGCTTTGAATATGTCCGAACGGGACCAAAACTATTTTAAAGTGGCGTACCTCCCTGGCGGGATGTATCCCTTGCAGGATGTATCCCTGGCAGGACCGGGTATCAAAGATAACTTATTTGAAGTTATTATATAGAAGGGAGATGCAATGAAACATCTACGATCCATACTGTTTCTTGTGCTGATTGCCGGTGTTGTTTTTCTCGCTTCCTGCAAGCCTATAAATATTTTCAGCCCGTTCGTAAATCCGGACAAGATGGGAAACGATGCAAAACTTGATGCCGGGTACAATGCCCTTGCCGACGGTGACTACGAAAAGGCAATCGCCTATTTTACCGATGTCATCAACAGCGCATCCGGAAACAAGCTGACCGACGCGTATATCGGCAGGGCATCTGCATATCTCAAACAGGCTTCTCCGAACCTCAATGCACTCATCAAGGGCCTTATCGATGGCAACCTTGCATTCGACGATCCTTCGGATGTTATAACATCGGTCGTCCAGGATGACGAGTACGGTACATTCTTCGATAATGTCGAGAAAGCGGCTGATGACTACAACTCAGCCATTGACAATGCCGGCTCCGATGTTGACCGGGGTATTCTGGTCGAAGCGTATGAAACAAACATGATGGCAGCAACCAGTGCGGGCACCAAAAAGATCGCACAGGACTATAATACTTTGCCGTGGAACGATACCAGCGCGGCAGGGCTGAATACCGAGTACGGAGCGATTATAACCGGCGCAAGCGCTGCAGTGGTTCACCCGTTTAATATGGATACCTGGAGTACGGCCTCGAATAACGGCCTGAGGCAGTATGTAGCCGGCACCAGTGAGGGCAGTAGCATGCTCAGCTACCTTCAGAATGCGTTCGATGCGCTGAAAGCACTGGAGGGTGATCCGCCTTCAGGTATGGATATCACGTCCCTGAAGGACAATATCAACGGCTGGGTCACAAACGGATTGAATAAAGCGGCACTCTCGTAATACTGCAGATATAAGGGCGGATCAAGTTAAATAGTGATGACCCGATACTTATATACAGAAATACAGGATCGATAAGCGGGGGCATTTTGTGAAAAGATTACAGTATTCGCGTTTAAAAAGGGCAGCCTGTGTGCTTCTGTTTCTACCTGCAGCGACGCTCTTTGGTATCGACAACACAGAACCTCCCGCCCAACCTCTGATTCCAATGGTGCGGGCGATGGGCAACGCGTATACCGCCGTTTCCAACGATGAAAACGCCGTATATTACAACCCCGCAGGATACGGTGTTGTGGAGAACGGCATAGTATCCGTGTTTTCTCTCGGCGTAAAGATGAATGTGGATAATTCCGCACTCGATGTATACAGTGCCATTATCTCGGGCAAAAACATCACATCCGGCTCTAATATTACAAGCTATCTTTCGGACACGACCATCTCATCCGGCATTGCAGGCCCCGTATACTTTGGAAGAGTGGGGAACAATTTTGGATTTTCATTCTACGATAATGTAAGCATACTGCTCACCACGAGACCGGGCGGGATTATGCCGACCGCTGATTTTCTATCATACTCGGATATCGGATTTGTCGGTGGCTACGGCAGAGACGTCCCGATTCTGCACGGCCTCTACGCAGGCATCAACATGAAGGTGGTACTGCGTATAAAATCCCAGATTGATGGAACACTTTTAGACGTCATCGACACTATTGAAGGGGCATCCGGGGTCCCACTGGCAAAATCCGTCGCATTCGGTTCGGATGCAGGGCTTTTGTACAAACCGCTTCCCTACCTTCATTTTGGTGTAACGGCAAAGGATTTTTTCGGCACCCGTTTCACTACATGGGAGAATATCAGCGGCGGGAGTTCATCGTACTCAGACAGCATGATCAAGCCAAGAATTTCATTCGGCACCGCTTTTTACCCGCTCTACTTTTTCAAGAAGGCGAATGTTCCTGAAAATCTGGTACTGGCCCTCGACTATTCCGATCTCCTCGATTACTCGTCGTTCCTTTCGAACTTCAAGTTCGGTGTGCGGTTCAACACACTCGGTGTCATAGACCTCCTCGGCGGAATCGACGGCGGGTATTTGACGGGTGGCGTGGGCTTTAATTTGAAATTCTTCCGTATCGGCCTCGCCTACTATGTTGATGAGCTTGGCGCCTACCCGGGAGCAAACCCCGCCCAAAACCTCGTACTCAATTTCGGGCTGCAGTGGTAAAATACACATCCCCTGCAGACGCCTGCTATCCCGGGCATAAAGATACTATCCTATATTTATTTCGAACAAAGGATGGAAAGCATTACTCATACTCCGGTGGGTAGTAGTTGGGAGGTTCTTTCGTCATCTGCACGTCGTGGACATGGCTTTCCTTCAGTGATGAGAAGCTCATTCTCATAAATCGAGCCTTTTCCCTGAGCTCCTTTAGATTGCGCGCGCCTACATAGCCCATGCCCGCCCTGATACCGCCGACGAGCTGAAACACTATATCCCGCACGCTGCCCTTGTAGGGTACGAGTCCCTCGATTCCCTCCGGCACGAAGGTTTGACTGCCCTCCTGGAAGTACCGGTCCGAAGAACCCTGCCTCATAGCCGCCTCTGAACCCATGCCTCTGTACTCCTTGAAGGCCCGGCCCTGATAGATAACCTTCTCGCCGGGGCTTTCGTCAGTGCCGGCAAGCAGTCCCCCCAACATCACCGCATCGGCACCTGCGGCAAGAGCCTTGACAATGTCGCCGGAATAGCGGATGCCGCCGTCTGCAATAACAGGAATCCCTCTTTTTTTAGCAGCATTCACACAGTCCATTACCGCCGTGAGCTGGGGCACTCCGACTCCCGCAATAACGCGGGTTGTACAGATGGATCCGGGACCTATACCCACTTTTACAACATCCGCTCCCGCTTCTATCAGTGCTGTGGTGCCCTCGTTTGTTGCCACATTACCTGCAATGATAAAAAAATCTTTATAGCGCCTCCGAAGCCTCTTTAAAACATCGAGAACACGTTTTGAATAACCGTGGGCAGTATCGATAACAACAGCATCCACATTTACCGCGACAAGGGCATCGACCCTGTCGAAGAGATCCTCCGTCAGGCCGGCTGCAGCGGCCACGATAAGCCTCTTTTTGTCATCGAGAGCAGAGTTCGGAAACTCTATCGCCTTCTGTATATCCTTGATGGTTATCAGCCCCTTGAGATTGCGGTTTTTATCGACAATCGGCAGTTTTTCAATCCTGTATCTCTGGAGAAGCTCCTTGGCCTGTTCAAGCGTGGTCCCGACCGGTACGGTAATCAGATTGTCCTTCGTCATGAGGTTTTGCACGGGCTGATCGAAATCGGCGATGAACCGAAGGTCCCTGTTTGTGAGAATACCGACAAGCCTTCCCCGCTCGGTAATGGGTATACCGGATATTCTGAAGTTCTTCATAATAGCCAGTGCTTCGCTGATCGGTGCAGTGGGGGAAAGAGTAACCGGGTCGATGATCATGCCGCTTTGCGACCGCTTTACCTTCTCGACTTCCCCTGCCTGCTCTTCAATGGACAGGTTCTTATGTATAACTGCAAATCCCCCCTCACGCGCAAGCGCCGTTCCCATCCTGTATTCGGATACCGTATCCATTGCAGCAGCAATGAGGGGAATTTTTATGGAAATCCGGCCCAGGTCGCTGGAAACGTCCACCGTGGCGGGATTTACTTCAGAGTACTGCGGCATGAGCATAACATCGTCGAATGTGAGGCCGGTTCGTTCATCGTCTGGCATGTAAATTTTCCTCTGTTCCAAATGTTGGATATTTAAGCATATATCGAATCGGAAAATAAGGATAAAATTAATCTCAAGAATAGCACATTAAAAAGTCCTGGTCAATTCAAGATTATCAAAATGAATGTCGATGTACAATATGAGATGAAGCGCATACTTGCAACAGTCCTTTTTTTACTCTGTATTGCTGTTCCGACGACATCGAGTGCACGCAGGCTGTACTATGCTGAAGAGTTTTACCTCTACGTAATGAACCTCTACCAGGTAAATCCGAGCCTCGAGCGAAACATCCGATTTATGCAGTGGGCCTTGAAGGCGCCTTTCGATAATCCGGTAAGAAGCCTAGCAAAAATAGAATCAAAAACCGACTTCCTTCGGTACCAGGAGCTTTTCAAGATGCATGTAAACCTTCTCATCATCGACAGCTATCTCCAGCTTGCGCGTCGGTTTGATAAAGAGCATGTGTACTTCTTCAACCTGCAGTATGCCAAACAACTGAAAAAAAGTTTCGGTATTGCACGATACTTCTACGAAATCTCCTACAACTACTGGGATGAAACACTGAAATATGCAAAAGAAGCGGAAAAATACCCGGGTAGAATAAACATAGATACCTGGGAGGACGAGCTCTACCTCATCCAGACCGGCGAACTCGACTACCGAGCCATCATTACGGGGCATCTCGAAAAACTCGAATCAAGAGAAAAGGCCGTGCAAAACTACCTCGATCAATCCAGCTGAACAACATATGAATCACAAACATACTAACCCATATGAAAAACAAACCGTAAACAATCTTCGTCGACTTCTTCGATCGTGTACGGTGTGCCCATTCGCCTGCGGGGTGAACAGGCTCCGCGGTGAACAGGGAAGATGCAGGTCCGGGTATCTGCCGAAAATCGCGAGCTGCACGATACATCATGGCGAAGAGCCGCCTATTTCCGGGACAAGAGGATCGGGCACGCTGTTCTTCAGCGGGTGCCCGCTTTCATGCCTGTTCTGCCAGAACTACCCGATAAGCCAGCTCGGCTACGGAAAGGAAGTACAAATTGCCGAGCTGGCAGACTGCATGCTCGAGCTCCAGAAAAAGGGCGCACACAATATCAACCTCGTGACGCCGACTCATTTCGTGCCGCAGATAATCGAAGCCCTCATCAGTGCGAAAGAGAGGGGGCTTTATCTGCCCGTTGTGTACAATTCCGGCGGATATGAACTGGTCGGTACATTGAAGCTGCTCGAAGGCCTGGTTGATGTGTACCTTCCTGATATGAAGTACGGAAGCAGTGAGAACGCCCAAAAATACTCGAATGCTCCAGATTACGTCTCCATCAACATGGACGCGGTACGGGAGATGTACCGGCAGGTCGGCAATCTTGAATGCGATGAAAACGGGGTAGCGTTAAAGGGGCTTATCATCCGCCACCTCATACTCCCCGGAGGCATTGGCCGAACCGACGATGTTCTCAAATCCATTGCAGAGATTTCACCGACAATTCATGTAAGCCTCATGGGGCAATACTTTCCCGCGTACAGGTCGGTTTCGATCCCCGAATTGAACAGAAAAATCACGTCGGAGGAATACCGTGAAGCGGTCGAACTTCTCAAAACCTACGGGCTTGAAAACGGATGGCTGCAGTCGATATAATACCTTGCACTATATAGGCTGATTCGTATCTGAGCCACAAAGATGCAGCCGTGTATAATCCGAACACGCAGCTACGGCAGAGTCAAACGGTTACCCTGGCAGGCTCATGTCCGGGTACATAAAAAGAAAAAATACTTACAACCCGAGTTTTGTCTTGATCATCCGTATATCATTGAACATCTGTTTCAATTTCGGCCGCATGGCAAAATACTCCATTGCCGCCTTGAAATCCACGGCAGGGGTGCCGAGCATCCTTCTGCCCTTTTTTACGACCTTCTCCATCACCCCCGCCTTTGCCCCTATGTACACGTTGTCCTCTATGACAATATGATCTTTGAGCCCCACCGCTCCGGCGAGGATGACATTGTTTCCGATCTTAACGCTTCCGGATATACCGCACAGCGCGCAAATAATGACGTTTTTTCCTATCTCGACATTATGGGCTATCTGAACGAGGTTGTCTATTTTCGAGCCATCGCCGATTATCGTCATACCGATAGTCGCCCGATCAATCGTTGTGTTCGAACCGATCTCTACGCGGGCGCCGATCTCGACTCCGCCGATCTGCGGGATTTTCCGGTGTTCATGATTTACAGGAGAGTATCCGAAACCGTCGCTGCCGATTACCACACCTGCATGAATAATGACATCATCACCGATTACAGTGTTCGGGTAAATGCTTACATTCGGGTATATCGTGCAGTTTTTTCCAATCGCGCAGTTTCGTCCGATAAAGACATGCGGGCCGACCGAGCTTCCCTCCTTGATCACGGTATTATCACCAATGACTGTATATTCGCCCAGCGAAACATCAGCTCCTAAAACTGCACCCGCAGCAACTACTGCCGTGTCCGCAATTCCGTCACTGATAGTATCATCCGCTTGAAAAATTGACAGGAGAGATATAAACACTTCATCCTTTTTGTCCGGTTCGATAACGATATAATTCGTATTTCTGCTTTCATCAGGATCAAATGATACGACCAGACAGACCGATGCATCTGGATGGATCTCTCTCCACGTTTTTTTATCCCTGATAAAAACGATAGAATCCTCCTCCATATTTTCAGGCGTGCTTACCTGATGCACGGAGAGCTTCGAATTGCCGATCACTCTCCCGTGCAACCTTTCTGCAATTTCCCCGATTGTGTATGCCACCATTTCCCCCCTGTATATCCATTACTTGTTTCTATTCTATTCTTTCCGGCTTTATCAATTAAATACCGGCATGCAGTTTCTTCACCGCTCGATTCCGATTGACGATAAAACCGCCTGTATCCTTGTGCCGCACTCATTACCGCGGAAAATGATTTCGTAGAGGGCCTTCATCAGCGGAAGGCCCTTCATCTGACATGTACCGAGGTCTTCTACGAACTCGTACCCGAGGTTCAGAGTATTATAACCTTCGGGATACTCCCCCTGCTCTATCATCGTATTGTACGCTTCCTGAGCGGGAACCCCTTCGCCGACAAGCTCCCCGAACCTCCCGTTTCTCCCTGACGCAGAAGTGACATAAAGGTCTCCGATGCCTGCCAGGTCAAAAACCGTCTCCCTGCGTCCACCTGCGGCCTGGACCAGAAGCGCCATCTCCCGCAGAGCCTGGTTGAAGAGCAGGGCCTTATAGTTATGGTACAAACCCGAAAACATTGAAGCCCTGTGCATACCGTCACAAATCCCGACACCAATAGCATATATATTTTTCAGGGCCGATGAAAGCTCGACCCCGCACCGATCTTCACTCATGCATATTCTATAATAGCCCGTCTCGATCGCGGCAATCATATCTTTTAAACTCCCGTCTCTCGTTGCATAAACTGCCGCCGTCGGTATCCTGTTAGAAAGTTCAACCGCTTTGACAGGTCCACCGATCGAAGCCCACCGCATACCTGCTGATTCACCTGGTGGCCTTTTTGCCCCTACATTTTCCTCATATACTTTTTCAGCAGCTTTAGAAATACGGCATACACGGCCTCTGTACCTGACAAAACCCTTTGTCAGGGCACAGACAGCCTGTCTTCTTAAGAAGACCTGTCTTCCGGCATTCGTGTTCCCGGCATGTGAGGCACGCTCTTTTTCGGCGATGGCCGAAAGATAACGTTCAAATACCGGAATAAAACCTTCACTTGTGACAGCAATAAATACGATATCGGCGCCTTCTATCGCCGCCTCAAGTTCCAATGAACCATACAATCCTATTTTTTCAGGCAATCTCTTCTTCAATTTCGGATGATTATGATGCCTGCTCTGCTCGATTATTTCATCATCAAGCCAGGTGCCCCACAGCCGCACCTCCCAGCCGGCATCACACAGCGGAAACGTAATAGCACTTCCCATATATCCCGCACCGAGGACAGCAGCTCTCATTCGATTTTATCCGCTCCATAAAGTACAACTTTTTTTATTGCTCATCTACAAATAAAAATGTTTACTTCGTCTGCGATATATGGTTTCATCAATTAAAACTGATTTATTGTACAGGCAAACGATAAAATTGCTCCCTTTACAATTGACAAGTTCACGTGCCTATATTATCATAAATTATTTATGAGGGCAGCAATTTTGGAGGAAAATATGAAGATTGCGCTTGTTGAACCACGGCCGCCAATTAATGTATATTTCTTCCTCACCAAACTTCCGCTGCTGGGAAACCTGTTTCTCGGCACAATGTTAAAAAACAGCGGACATGAAGTGAAAGTCTTCAAAGAAGACATAGTGAGGGTATATAACGAAAAGACCGATGAGCTCCATCCCTATCTGCGGGAAGCGGATATAGTCGGCCTGACTGCTATTACACACACTGCAAAGAGGGCCTATAAAATTGCGGATGCGATAAAGAGGCAGTTTCCCGATAAAAAGGTAATCATGGGAGGTCCGCACCCTTCATCCCTTCCCGAGGAAGCGCTTCAGCATGCAGACCAGGTATGTGTCGGAGAGGGTGAAAATGTCGTCCTGGACATGTTCGAGGGTCGTGCCACTGACCCTATGGTGCAGGGAACCCGTGTGAATATCGACGACGTTCCCATCATGGACCTCAGCCTTCTACAGGGATACGGTTATAAAAATA
>CAZGJW010000051.1:0-19261 GCA_964525675.1 uncultured Spirochaetota bacterium | reverse complement strand
TTCCCAAGGATCTTGAGGATTCTGCGCGCATAGACGGAGCATCGAAAGTCGGTGCTTTGATGAGAATAATTGTGCCTGTTTCCCTGCCGGGATTGGTTTCTTCAGGAGTCATATGCTTTGTTTTTTCCATGGGCGAATTCATGGGAGCAATGGCTCTCGTAAATGTTACGAGGTTTCATACACTACCACTGGCACTGGCACAATTTGTCACAAAGTATTCAATAGAATATGGGAAGATAACCGCATCAGCTGTACTGACAATTATATTTCCGGTGGCCTTTGTTTTGATATTCCAGCGTTATATTGTTAAGGGTCTGACTGCTGGCGCTGTAAAGGAGTAATTGATAGTAATTTTTATAAATAGGGATTCGACGATTTTAGATAAACTAGTCTCGAAAAGCCCCTCGATTTGCTCATTATTGATTTTGAATTGCTCTTGTCGATTGAAAACTTCAGCCTTCTAGTTGTATGCCACCTGGATCTTGATATTTTGTCAAGAAAAGAGATATCTCATATTACCGGCGGCAATCTACCGCTGTTTCACATTCGGACGACACAGCCCTCGGTTCGAATGGCGGTATTTTTACATTACGTATGGAAAAAGACGGCGCATTGGGCGTATACTGATATAATCAGGAGGATATTCACGTATGATAAAACCGGATGATTTGTACAAATGGTGCAGTATTCCCTACAACGAGCTTGAAAAACATCCGGAGCGCAAGGTCCCGTTTCGCCTTGTGCGTGACTCCGCTTCAATGGGCACTGTCATGGCAGAAGAGCTTGTGAACCTCATAGAGGAAAACAACAGAAAGGGTAAAGAAACGAGGGCAATCATCCCCTGCGGCCCGAGCTGCTGGTACAAACCCTTTGCCGATCTCGTAAACAGCAAAAAGGTGAGCCTGAAAAAGCTCGTTGTTTTTCATATGGACGACTGTCTCGACTGGCAGGGTCGGCCCCTGCCGAAGTACCACCCCTATAATTTCAGGGCGGTTATGGAAGATGTATTTTACAGACCGATCGATTTCGAGCTTGCCGTTCCCGAAGAGAACAGAAACTGGCTCACACCCGTGAACATCGAGCAGGTCGCCCAGCGCCTGTATTCAATGCCGATAGATATCACCTACGGTGGATGGGGACAGGACGGCCATATCGCGTACAATCAGGCGAGGAGGCATCCCTTCAGCCATGTTACGATCGAGGATGTGAGAAATTCAACGATACGGGTGCAGGAAAACAATATCGACACCATCATCGCACTGGCCCAGCGGTCATTCGGGGCCGCGTACCAGTTCGTGCCGCCGATGTCGGTGACACTCGGGGTTAAGGAGTGCCTGTACGCGGAAAAAGTGCGTCTTTTCAGTGACACGGGCGCCTGGAAGCAGACTGCTCTCCGCGTGGCGCTTTTCGGCCCGCTCACCCCCGAATACCCGATAACCCTTTTACAGGAGCACAGAGACGCGCTCATAACCGCAACTGTCGACACGGCGCGTCACCCGATCAGTGAGCATCCCGAATGGGACCTTGGCGTGTAAACTTCACTCCCTTTGTTTCGTCTTGTTACCCGGAGAGATTCATGTCGAACACTGTCGAGTCTTTATCCCTCAATTATACTGAAAGCCGGTACAATGCTATGATAGGCACCGGGGGCATAGGCTCGGGGATGTTTTTTACGCTCGATGGAAACCACACCCTCGGCCGCGAGGAGAGCAGGGGTGGTCATTTACTGAATCGGCGCGATTACTGCAAGCTCCACATAGTTTCACACTATGTACGGGCCTTGATGAAAAAAGACTTTAATACCATTGCCCTCGGTATGGTCGGGGACGATGAAACAGGGAGGGCGCTGGTTTACGAGATGGAGGAAGTGGGCATCGATGTGAGCCGGGTGCAGCGCATTGAAAATGCGGACACACTCTTCTCGTTCTGCTTTGTGTACCCGGACGGCTCCGGCGGAAACATGACGACCAGTGATTCGGCATCAGGCAGGATGACAACCGGGTATATCGACGAGGCCCAGCCCCTTTTTAAAAAATACAGGGGCCGCGGGGTCGCGCTTGCCCTTCCGGAAGTGCCTCTCGATGCGCGCATCAGGGTTCTTGAATATGGAACAAAATACTCCTTCTTTAGAGCAGCTTCATTCACCTCCGGTGAGATGGAAGAGGTAGCCGAAACGCACATTCTGAGGTTTGTGGACCTGCTCGCATTGAATATAGATGAGGCTGCCAGGATTGCAGGAATTTCGGAAATCAACGGTTCAATTGAGGGGACGATCAAAAATGCGGTCAGTGCCCTTGTCGGTCTGTACCCCCACCTCGTCGTAACAGTTACAGCGGGTAAAGGGGGAAGCTGGGCCTGGGACGGGCAAAGGCTCACGCACAGATCAGCAGTGCCGATTGAAACAGTCAGCACTGCCGGAGCGGGCGATGCGTTTCTTGCAGGTATGATCGCTGGGATTGCAATCGGCCTTTGTGCGTCAGAGGCCCATGAGCTTGCATCGCTCGCCGGATCGCTTTCGGTTACCTCGCCGCACACTATATATAAAGGGATAAACAGGAAGATGCTTTTTGATTGTGCAGATTTGTATGACGTTGCGCTTTCTGAGCGGGTGAAGGATGTTCTCTCGGTGCCCGGCGGCACACACGATGATGCCTGACAGTCCCTTGACCCAGTTAAGGCCCTTCAGAAAGTCGCAATTATTATTGAAACCAACTTTGAACCTCGGAGGTTTCACTAAAAAACATAGGCGATACTCCAGATGTGGTAGCGGGATGAAGGGAGCATAGATATTGTTTACGAGTGTAAAATCCGAGAGGGGTGTAAATTCGTCCCCTGCATCCATATTGATTATTATGGTTTTATCCATTAGAATTCTGGCATTTTGTACCAGAATTTCGAATACAAATGACTATATTATACTACATTGCCGTAATATTACATACTTTAGGTAAAAACCATCAGGTAAGTGATAATTTTCAACTTCTAAGATTGACAAGTTTACTTACCTATTATTTAGAAACCGGCGCCAAATACTAATAATATGCATTACATAATATTTAGACAGGCAAAGGTTTAAAATTATCGGGAAATTTGATTTGTTGGAAAAAGAACTTGACAGGAACTGCTTATTCATTACAATGGCAGTCATTCGAATGATTTATTAAGGGCAGCTATTCTTCTCCTTCAAGCTCACTGTACATTTTAAGGAAGAAATAAATTGAGTGCAGTAAGTTATAACCCCTCTATCTACAGATCAAGGAAGTCATTCTGAAACGTATCATGGAAGGTAGTTATGCACCGGGTAATGCCATCCCCACAGAGATGTAGCTGGCGAAAGATTTCGGCACAAGCATATCAACCATCGGGCAGGAGCTCTCAATCCTGATTTCTGGGAGTTTTTTCCTGAGAAAACAGGGCGAGGGGACCTTTGTATAGCAGAGAAAAACGATCTTGAGGGGAGGTGATGCACGAAAACCCGTTTTAGAATTATGAGACATAAATACGAATCAACTAATCGAGGAGGGTATCAATGAAGAAAATTTATATGTGTATTGCAGTAAGTGTGTTTGCGCTCATGCTTGTTCTTCCCCTGTTTGCCGCAGGGCAGAAGGAGGAGGAGGGTGGACTCAAGTTCGCCTACGTATGCAAGATGCTGACACACCCCTGGTTCATTGAAGAGGACAAGGGTATCAAGTCAAAGGCCGAGGAGCTCGGCATCGATTATGTGGGTGTCGACGCAAACCTGGATGACGAGGCCTGTATGCAGGCTGTTGACAACGTCATCGGACAGGGAGCGGACGCCCTCATGATTGTGGTGACACAGCAGTCATTAGGGCCAGCGGTTGTGGACAAGTGCAGGGAGGCGGGGATACCGGTTATAACGATTGATGACACCATAAAAGACAGCGGTGGAAACCAGATACCTCATGTTGGGCTTCCCACCGTTGAAACTGGAGAAATGGGAGGACATGCACTTGCCAAGCTAGCCAAGAAGCGGGGATTTTTCGCTTCCGGCAACGTGGTGAAGGTTATGCAGATAGACATGTCCTTTCTATCAGTCGTACATGACAGGACGGTCGGGTACAAGGCGGCGCTGATGGAGGACCTGCCGCAGCTCAAGGATGAAGACTTTATCGTACAGGACAGCAAAACAGGCATGTTCGAGGAAAACCTCCCAGTTGCGAGTGCAATCCTCAATGCCCACCCCGAAGTGACGCACTGGATCGTTACCGGTATCAATGACGACGGTGCAATTGCTCCGCTGAGGATTTTCGAGGAAAGCGGATTTCCTCTTGAAAACGTTCTTGCATGCGGGCTCGGAGGGTATAAAATGTCGTATGAGGAATTCCAAAAACCGCATAACAGCTATATAGTGACAAAGCTCCAGCCCTTTGCAGAAGGCGAAGCTGCGGTGCAGATTCTGTATGATTATATCACAGAAGGAAAGGAAATGCCTGCAAAGACACTCGTTCCCGGCGTCATCGTAACAAAGGACAACTACAAGGATTTCGAGTTTTCCTTCTGAGGCAAAGTATTTTAAACATTATCCGGACGCTTTGCGTCCGGATAATGACGACGACAAAAGCACCTGGATTTATATAACGAATCCAGTTGAGCATATATGATCCCCGTCTACAGATCGTGGAGAACATGTTGTTTGACGGCGGTATAGAAGGGGGTATGACCGCCTCCTGTACCTTACGGTTTTTAAGGATTGAAAGATGAAAAGCAGGACAATACTCCAGGCGTCGGAAATAAGCAAACGGTTCGGCGGTGTGCAGGCGCTTGATAACGTTCAGTTTGATCTGCAAGGGGGTGAGGTTCATGCGCTGGTCGGCGAGAACGGGGCGGGGAAATCGACACTTATTAAAATAATCTCCGGTATTTATCAGAAGGACAGCGGCCATCTGTTTTATGAAGGACAGGAGGTGAATTTCAAAAACAACATCGATGCGCGGCTGGGCGGTATCGGTATGGTCCCGCAGGAGATTCAGCTTGCGCCCAGATTGACTGTTGCGGAGAATATCTTCATGGGGCTGTATCCGAAAACCGGCTATGGTTTCGTAAAATGGAAACAGCTGTATAAAAGGGCCTATGATATTGCGAAAACATTCGGCATCGAGAACCTGATCGGGCTTCGCGTTGAGCGGCTGGGTACAGGATACCGTCAGCTCATTGAAATATTAAAGGCACTCGTCTTTCATGCACGGGTCATCGCGTTTGACGAACCCACTGCCGCACTTTCCGATGAAGAGACGAGAGAATTATTCAGGTTAATCGCGAAACTCAAGAAAGATGGAATCTCAATTATTTATGTAAGCCACAGGCTCGATGAAATATTTCAGATAGCGGACAGAGTGACGGTATTCAAGGACGGGCAGTATGTGGGTACACACAGCGTGACGGATGTCACAAAGGAAAAAGTTGTATCGATGATGGTAGGAAGGGAGCTCAATCTCTACGGTGAAGATAAGAGAAAAAGGGGAAAAACACGCGAAGTCGTTTTTGAAGCCAAAGGGCTCAGGCGGGGAAATGAGGTGCAGGATGTGAATTTCAAGGTTCACGCGGGTGAGATACTCGGACTCTTTGGTATGGTGGGCTCCGGCCGGACCGAAACGATAATGTCTATTTTTGGTGTTGATCCGCTTGAATCTGGAGAGATATTCATCTCAGGGAAGAGGGTTACCATCAAATCGCCGATCGATGCGGTAAAGCTTGGAATCGGAGTCGTGCCTGAAAACAGAATCACCCAGGGAGTAATACTCCGTGCATCGATACGCAATAATATAACACTCCCTTTCGTTCGAACCCTTGCGCGGTTCGGCGCCATAAATGCGCACAAAGAACAGGAAATCGTCAGGCAGTATATGGATCACCTCAACATCAAGGCGAGGTCGGAGAACGTAAAGGTCAATACCCTGAGCGGCGGCAACCAGCAGAAGGTTTCAATTGCGAAGTGGCTTGCAACCCGATCCGACATCATCTTTTTCGATGAACCGACTCACGGAATCGATGTGGGCGCCAAGTTTGAGATATATCAGCTTCTTCGGGAACTGTCGGATGAGGGGAAGGGTATTGTAATGATTTCCTCTGAGCTGCCTGAGGTTCTCAACGTATGCGACAGGATACTTGTGTTCCGTGACGGAAAAATCGCCCATGAATTTCCGGAAAATAGTGGTCTTTCGGAAGCGGATGTAGTGCAGTATGCGCTCGGTTGATGACTGCTGATATGCTGTAAACGTCGGAAGGGCTGATATTATTTGAAAGTTACACATTTGAATTAAGTTGTGTGACATCGAAGAAGGATAAAGAGAAATGCCGGAACAAACAATTACAGCAGAACGGTTCAGACACTATTTCAATCAGACGAGAATGCTGATCGTGCTTATAATCATTGTTGCCGTGTTCTCGTTTTTATCACCCTATTTTCTGAAGGTGAGAAACCTCTATGCAATAGGAATGACAATTTCCGTCATCGGTATTGTATGTATCGGACAGTCGCTCGTTCTTCTTACCGCGGGGTTCGACCTGTCGGTCGGCTCCATAGCAGGATTTGCCGGAATGACGGTCGCATTCTTGACGAAACGGTATGAACAGTACTGGTTGATGTTTTTCGTGGGTCTAGCCATCGGTTCGGGAATCGGGCTGACTAACGGGCTCCTCATCACCAAGGCACGCATAAACCCTCTGATAACGACACTCAGTATGATGTCGATATTTCAAGGAGCGACCTTTCTTGTGAGTAAAGGATTCGCCATTGCGGTCAGCACCAGAGGCTTTCGCTTTCTCGGGACAACAAGGGTGTTCGGCACGCCACTACCGATTGTCATACTGATCGCGCTCTACGTTGTCTTCTTCATAGTACTGAAGTATACCGTGTTCGGCAGGTACATCTACAGCATTGGCGGTAATGCCGAGGCGGCAAAGCTCTCGGGTATCAATGTGGACCGTATGCGTGTGCTCGTGTATACCCTGAGCGGGGCACTCGCCGCATTCGGCGGCATCATACTTGCTTCCCGGCTCGGTGCGGCGCAGACAACGGCGGGCAGCCAGTATCCGCTCAATTCGATTGCCGCATGCGTGCTCGGCGGTATATCGATCGCAGGTGGTGAAGGGGTGATATTCGGCTCCCTTATCGGTGTTGCCATTATCGGGGTTTTGCAATCAGGGCTTATCATGATTAATATGCCGTCATACTACCAGTGGATTGCAACGGGCCTCGTGCTCCTCATCGCCGTATTTGTCGATACAATGAAAAAATCCTGAGGGAGCAGGTCATACCCCGCTGGCACTGGATCATGGACCCTGAGAAAATTAGAATACAGCTGAAAACAAACCAGTACTCAGGCTGAATCCTTTTTTGTTGCCCCTTTGGTTGAAAAACCGGATAATTCTGTTACGATGGAGACAGGGGATCTGCCGGGCCGGTGAAATCAGGAAACGATAATTGCTTCTTTCAGGTTATGTTTTTTTGAAAAAAGGAGATTGTACCATGAAAAATCAACCGAAAATTGGCGTGCTCTTCATGACCTCGGGCTGGTTCAGAGATGTCGGTCTTCAGACGTCTTCTGCGGATGTGACAAAGGAGGTCGATGCCATAGCGGAAGAAATTACAGAACGCCTGTCGGCGTTTTCGGAAGTCGTGTCCGACGGTGTGCTCTACTCGGAGGAGATGGCGGCCAGGTCTGCGGAGCGGATGCGCTGTGAGGATGTAGACGGCCTGCTCATCGCGCCTCTCATGTGGTGCGAAGATCAAATACTTCTGGCGGCAATGAAACTGCTTGGCGGGCTTCCTTCTCTTTTATGTTTCTTTCTTCCCTACGACACATTGCCTGATTTTGTCGGGTATCAGGAGATGATAAAGGGCTCGGGGCTTGTCGGTATTCTTCAGCTGAGCGGTTTTCTGAAAAGACAGGGGTACCGCTACCTCTCTGTATCCGGGTATTACCGCGACGACTCCCTGTACGATACGCTGAAAAGACATGTCAGTGCGTTTGCCGTGAGGCGTGCGCTGAAGAATGTTACATGCGGGGTGCTGCCGTTTCGATGCGATCAGATGTCCACAACCTATGTTGATGAGTTTTCACTCAGAAAGCGCTACGGGGTGGAGCTGAAGTATCTGGAGCTGCAGCGGTTCAGGGATGAGGCCCGTAAGGTATCTGCGGAGGAGATCGGCGCTTTTACAGAGCTATTGAAAAAGGAGGATCAGGTTATCGAGGTCGATGAAAAAAACCTGACAGAAGGTATACGGTATGCCCTTGCAATGGAGAAAATCATATTTGATGAAGGTATCGGCATATTTGCCATGAACGATATCATCGAAGAGATGCATGTCTGCTTCGGACTCAGGCCGTGCCTCAGCAACCCGCGGCTCTCTGATGCGGGAATGGTGGTTACCATGGAGGCAGATATCGCCGCAGGAGTTTGCATGTATGTCCTTCAGCATTATACCGGTCAGGCGCCACTTTATGCAGAGCTTTTTACCGCAGATCTCGAGAAGAATGCCTTTCTCATGGGGCACCCCGGGTACCACAGTACCCGCATGCGGGACGAAAACTATCCTGTGCGGATCGTTTCGGATGTCGAGTATGAGAATACCGATCCGTTTACCGGCGCTGCAACCTTTTTCAAGTACAGCCCCGGACCCGTAACCGCCGTCAATTCTGTCTACAATGGTGAACGGCTAAGATGGACGGTATTCGAGGGGAGCTCCCTCGAAGGGCCTCCGAAGTTGGAGGGAACGCCGCACCTGTTCTGCCGGGTAGAAACTCCTGTACAGAAACTGTGCAGCAGGGCTGTTCAGATCGGTGTGAGCCAGCATTGGATTGTGGTGCCCGGACATATCAAGAACGAGCTTGAAGAGTTATGTGCATGGCTCGATATCGAGTACTGTGATACCGGGTGATCCCGTTCTTGAAACCGGCTGAATACATAGAAAAATATAACATGGGGGTGTGAAATGGCTGGACCGGGATTTTACGTGATCGGCGAGGAGGAGAAAAAGGCGCTTCTGGAGGTAGTTGAAGCGGGGTATATGTTTCGCTATGGAGATGAATCTGATCCAAATTTTCTTGCAAAAGTATGGCAGTTTGAACAAAAGATGGCGAAATATCTCGGGATACCGTACACAGTTGCGGTCAATTCGGGAACGTCAGCATTGTGGGTTGCGCTCGGCGCTCTCGGTATCGGTCCTGGTGATGAGGTAATCGTTCCAGGCTACACCTTTATCGCATCCATTACGTCGATTGTTTTTGCCAGAGCTGTTCCGGTTTTAGCCGAGATAGACGAAACGCTTACGCTTGATCCAGCAGATGTTGAAAAAAGAATTACTCCACGGACAAAAGCGGTTATGCTCGTTCATATGCTCGGCAACCCGGGCCGTATCGACGAGATTAAAAAGATTGCCGACAGGCACAACCTCTTTCTCATTGAGGACTGCGCTCAGGCTTTTGGTGCCACATACAGGGGGAAATATGTAGGGAATTACGGTGACATAGGCACATACAGCTTCAATATCTTCAAGACGATAACAGCAGGCGACGGGGGTATGATCGCCACATACGACGAAAAGCGATACAGACGAGCATTTGCGATTCACGACCAGGGGCATTTGCCGCTCCGACAGGGGGTGGAGCGTGGTTCGCGGACGGTGATGGGGCTTGATTTCAGAATGACTGAGCTCGCGGCAGCGGTGCTGCTTGCCCAGCTCGGCAAGGCTGAAAAAATGAAAGCCCGATTGAGGGATCTGAAGAAGCGGTTCAAGGAGGGAATACAGGATATACAGGGACTTTCATTTCGCGAGCTTCCCGACCCCGATGGAGAGCTTTCAACTCTGCTCACGGTATTCTTCCCGGACCGGGAAACGGCGCGAAAGGTTGGTGACAGGCTGGGATGCGGTGTTGTTGCGGATTCGGGGTGGCACGTGTATACCAATATGGAACACGTACTCGGAAAAAAAACGGTCGACAGCACAGGGTGCCCCTACACCTGTCCCTACTATACGGAAAAAGGTGGCCATGCCGAGTATTCGAAGGGAATGCTTCCGAAAACCGACTCGCTTTTGAGCCGGGCGATAAATATAAGCATAGGTGTTTCTGACGCTGGCCTGGGCTCGGGCTTTGGCATCACCATACAGAGCGATGAAGATGAAATCGACCGCAGGATTGAGGAGTTCAGAAAAACGGCGGTTGAATATCTGTAGGGTCATGTGTAATGAAAGATAAAACCATAACTCAGAGAGATAACTTTATTCGAGCAGTAGAGTGTAGATATCCGGAGTGGATACCTATCAAATTCGAAATGTTTCCAGCGGTATGGAAGAAGTATGGAAAGAAGCTCGTGGAGCTTGCAGAAAGGCATCCGCTCAGTTCATAGAGTGTATGTATGCGGCGAATATGCCTGCAGTTTTTCTTTCCGTGCTTATCGATGACTGTATCAAAAAGGGAGTGGACTATAATAATGCTGGTCCCCGGTACAACACCAATTACATCCAGTGCGTGGGAATCGGCACGATAACGGACAGCCTCTCCGTAATAAAGAAGCACATTTTTGAAGATAAAACACTTTCCATGTCCGAACTGCTCGGCGTGCTGTCTTCGAATTTTGAAGGCAAGGAAGACCTGCGGCAAATGTTTAAAAAAAAAAACGCCCAGATACGGGAACAAGGAGGAGAAAGAAATGACATCACGGGAAAGAGTTCGACGGGCGATAAACCATGAGGAGGGGGACAGGGTGCCCATCGACCTGGGAAGCACTCTCGTTACAGGAATCCAGGCGAGCATATATGCGCGGTTTAAGAAAGCTCTGGGTCTAGAAAGGGGCAGCGTCAGGGTATACGATCCTTTTCAGATGCTTGCAGAGGTCGAGGAAAAGGTAAAGAAGATTCTTGGCGTCGACACATACGGCATACAGCTTCCCACTACCATATTCGGCTACAGAAACGAAAACTGGAAGCCATTTACCATGTTCGACGGGACAGAGGTGCAAATCTCCGGCCACTTCGAGTATGACGTTCTTGAAAACGGGGATATCGTGCAGTACCCGAAGGGGGACAGGAGCGCGCCGCCCTCGGGCAAGATGCCGAAAGACGGGTTCTACTTCGACACCATCGTCAGGCAGGAACCGATTGACGAGGCCAAACTCGATCCCCGGGAGTGGGTCGAACAGACATATGCGCTGTACACGGACGAGGATCTCCGGTACCTGGAGGAAACATCCAAACAGTATTTCGAGAACACAGAGTACGCGCTTTTGGGAAACTTCTGGGGCGCAGGGTTCGGTGATATTGCGATCGTCCCCGGCCCGGCTATACTCCATCCCAGAGGTATACGGGATCCTCAGGAGTGGTACATTTCAGCCATAACAAGAAAGCAGTACATCATGGATATCTTCGGCTACCAGTATGAGCTGCAGATGAAAAATCTTGAGATGTACCGGGAGGCGGTAGGGGACCGGATAGATATAATCGTAATGAGCGGAACTGATTTCGGCTCGCAGAACGGGCCGTTCATCTCGCCCGCCTCCTACCGGGAGATGTTCAAACCCCTCCACAGGAAGATGAACGACTGGGTGCACGAGAACACGAACTGGAAGACGTTTTATCACACCTGCGGCTCTATCGTGGATTTTCTCGATGATTTTTACGAGGCCGGGGTCGACATCCTCAACCCGGTGCAGATCTCTGCGGCCGGTATGGACCCATCTTTTTTGAAAGACAACTACGGTGACAAGTTTGTGTTCTGGGGGGGCGGGATAAACTCACAGGGCACACTCTCATTCGGCACGCCCGACGAGGTCCGCGAGGAAACGGCGCGGAATATTGAGATTTTCGGGAAGGGCGGCGGTTATGTATTCAACAATGTGCACAATATTCAGGCCAATGTTCCGATTGAAAACCTCCGCGCCCTGTTCGACACCTTCAAAGAGAATAGCTCCTATCCGATAAGCGCCTGAAGCTGCTGCAATTAAGGGGAAGAAAAGATGTACAGGATTGAGAACACACGGTATAAGGATGTTGACGCGGTGCAGATCGAAAACGATGAGTTGGCCCTCACCCTGCTGCCGCAGTGGGGGTCGAAGACTGCGTCCATAGTATACAAGCAGCTTGATTATGAGCTTTTGTGGCAGAGCCCCTGGGAGCGGTACCGAAAGACAGGGTATGCCAACCCCTACGAAGATGGAGAAATATCGGGTTTCGATGAAATGTTTCCGACGATATCGCGCTGCTTCTACGAGGGCGGGCCGTGGGACGGAAGCGAGATGCCCGATCACGGCGAGGTATGGAGCATCCCCTGGGAGCACAGCGTACGGAAAAACAGCGTCATCCTTCGTGTGAACGGCCTCCATTTCCCCTACCTCCTTGAAAAGGAGGTGTTTCTGCAGGGACGGCAGGTGCATATGAAGTACCGGGCGAAAAACCTCTCGGCCTTCGATTTCGACTGCCTCTGGGCCGCACACCCGCTTTTCAACACCTCCCTCGGAATGAAGCTCATCGTGCCGGAAGGTATGGGCACGATCGTCAACTCTGTTGCAGGCAAGAGGCTCGGTGCATACGGGAAGCTTTATGACTTTCCACAAGCTGTGCTAAATGACGGGAGCAGTTTTAATCTGAGCAGGGTGCCAGAGAAGAACGATTGGGGGTATCAGAAGTACTTCTTCTACGGCAGGGTACCTGAAGGCTGGTGTGTGCTGTTTGAAAAGGAAAGATTATTGAATATAGGCATGGCCTTTCCCCGTGACAAGGTTCCCTATCTCGGCATCTGGGTGAACGAGGGAGGCTGGGAGGGGCAGTACAATATTGCGCCGGAGCCCGCAACAGGGGGCATGGACAGGGTTGATTTTTCGAAAATGTGGGGAATGGGAAGTAAACTCGGGCCGGGCGAGGAGCGCTCCTGGCATTTAATCGTCACCGTGCAGGAGGGAAAAGAAGCACGGAGCATGACGGAAACCGGCGAGTTTATTTTTTAAGAACCTCAGGTGTCGTAAAACGACACATTTTTGGTATGTAAACGACTACGTCATTACGCTGCACTTTATATCATACAATCAGTAAGTATCGCTGTAGCACTAAATGTCCTCGTACTCGGTGATATCAAGCTCACCTACGGTGAGCTCGGGAAGTTTTGCCACCGCCTCCTTGATATGAGGCATATTCATATGAACCTGCTCCCAGTTTTCCTTGCTCGGGTATTGTTCAAAAAAGAAAAATTCAGAGGGATTTTTCATATTCCGAAATGCCATGTAGATGATAGTTTCTTTTTCAAGCTCCATGACCTTCTGTGCTGTATCACGCATTAGTTTTCCCAGTTCATCCTCTCTGCCCTTCACGGCCTGCAGTTTTACTGTAATCGTGTACATTAAATACTCCTCTTATATGTGGCATAATCTGCTGTACAAAAAATACCAGTTTTTTTTTGTTTGTCAAGCTGCAGTGCTTCCTTACTTGGTTAAAAAGAGAAATATTTCTGAATCGCGAATTGTTTAATGAGAATATGACAGGATGCTGGAATGCATGTCCTCAAACTGCTTGCGAAACTCTTTTTAAAATGCTACTGTTCTGGTAGGTAATGCTATAACGTAGCAGACCAGTAGCCAAATAAACTTAACTCGCTCCTGCGCAGCATCTAAGAAAAAATAGTATGTCTCAGGTGCAAAACAGAAAAAAAATTCTAAAAAGTCAAAATAGTAACGTAAGCGACAACCTGAATATGAAAGATAACGGTGGAGCAATCAATCAGCTGCACATGATTCAGGAGATCTCACAGTTAGTTCTTTCCTGCAGCAATACGCCACGAAAGGTGCTACTTCAGCGAATCGCAGAAACCGGCTGTCAGATCTTTCGATTTAACAGTGCAGTTGTTTCATTGATGGATAGCGAAAAGAAAACTTTTACCCCTCGCGTGGCGACCGGCAGCGCACATTTTTCTCCAAACAGCAATGTCGCTGCAGTGACCGATGAGGTTGTTAAGAGATTTTTTGCCGACCGTTACCGTGTGAAGATGATTTATTACGAACAGGCGCCACAGGACGCTGCTATCTATTTCAATCCGCAGGATATAGAGAGAAGGACACAAAAGAGAAGACCGTCCGGCGAGTGGCATGAACGGGATGTTCTTCTCTGCCGCCTGCTCGATAGCAATGGAGAAACGGGGGGATATATCAGCTTTTTACATCCTGCTGATGATTGCAGATTGTCGAGGGATCTATTCTACAATATGGAAATATTCAGCCGGTGCGCTTCGTCTGCTGTTGAGTACCATGCCATGTTCTCAAATCTGAGGAAGAACGAGAGGCATTTGAAGCAGCTCCTCGTCTCGAGTAATATTTTCAGGCTGCAGTTGGATCTCGACGAACTTTTCAATGAGATTGTATGGGCGGTAAATTTTTCCTCGTCTTTCAATGTGGTTGCATTAGGTCTCGTTAATAAAAAAAGTCGATCGATGGACATACGGGCGGCTGCATGCACTGATAAGGTAAAGCTGAATCAGATCCGTGAGCTTCAGTTTCCCCTTGCCTCAATTATGCCTCTCTTCCGTGATGAATATTCCAGGGGGAAGGCTTTTTATATAAACAAACCTGAAAATGTGCTCGAAAGATTCAGGGAGATATATTACGGTGTCGCGCATGGGCTGAATTGTAAAACGCTTTTGATTCAGATCAAATCAAAGAACAACAATCTGTATGGACTGCTGCTGGCGGATGATCACGGAAACTTGACGAATGTATCTGACGAAGAGATCCACATCCTCGAGATATTTGCAAATAATATAGCCATTGCCATTGATAACAGGAACATATATGTACAGCTAAGAAAGAAAATACTGAAACTGGAGGATGAGATCGCTCAATACGAGCCGGATTTCAAAGAGAACCCTAACCTTGCAATTAAAAAGATGGTTGACCGCATTTTCAAAGATTTTAAGCGGTCGGTGTAGGCTGAGGTCAGGATATTCTGGAGGTTCCCGAAGATGATACCGCGACTGTCAAGTAACCGTTTGAAAGTGGCGTACGTCCCCTCGGACCGAATATCATAAAGTAACTTCGCGAGAAGTTACTTAGAAGACTCAATGTGCTCACGGGTAAAAACGATAAATCCCGGCCACATGAGATCCTCGAGTATTTTAAATACGTACCGGAAGAAGAACCGGTATGTATCTCAGCCTACCTGGCCGGCACCAAATCTTCTTTTTCTCAACAATGCGCTTCACCAGATGCAGTGGAAAGGACCTGTTGGAACAAGAAATAATCGGGCTTCACTCCTGTTACGTCGACTTGAAAAAATGGATTGGGTGAAGGTTGTGGAAGATGTTCGCCCGTTATTGAACAGGCATCCGATTTTGCACTGCTGCCGTTTGTACTGTTTCTGTGTAGTAATCGTTTATAATAGAGAATATAAAAGTGGTCTTTGAGTATCTTTTGTATAACATTTTGCTCTCTTGGGACATATACAGGCAAAAGATTTTCCTTAATAATCCTTTGCCCTAGTACTGAATGTGAAAAGAAAAAGCAAACCTTCGTTTACCGGAAACTTGAAAAATATAATTGCATTTTTCAGACTGATTAATAAGCTTGGATTGAAGCCGCCTACTTGTTATTATTTTTGGAGAAATATGGTTTTATCGTTCTATCAACCAACCCATCTGCCCTTGTAGAAGAATGTAACCTGATGGCAATGTTCATTCATTTTCGAAAACAGACAGAATTTATCATTGAACTTATGACAGCTAAACAAAAAAGCAGCAGTATCAAGAATCCTGTTTTATAATGGATTATTGGAAAGCAGCTTTGCAAGGAAACTTCTATCTTGCTTGGAAGCACTTTGGTTTTTGAGTTGACAACTCATCAGGAGTTGGTGACAGAGCGTCACTGACGGAGCCTGAGCCGATCTTCGGGAATCGAGTCTCAGACCACCTCAGCGTAGTCGAACTGACTATTGTAGATCTCCGTGTAGAATCCACCGGCGGCGAGGAGCTCCTTGTGGGTTCCTTGCTCCACGATGCCCCCGTCACGCATTACCAGGATCAGGTCCGCGTCCCGGATCGTCGAGAGACGGTGCGCGATAACGAAGCTGGTGCGGTCCTTCATGAGGTTATCCATAGCCTTCTGGATCAGGATCTCGGTGAGGGTGTCCACCGAGCTCGTGGCCTCGTCGAGGATGAGCATCTTTGGGTCGGCCAGAATTGCCCGGGCGATCGTCAACAGCTGCTGCTGGCCCTGGGAGATATTGTTGGCCTCTTCGTTGACGACCATCTCGTAGCCATTCGGCAGCGTGCGGATGAAGTGGTCGGCGCGTGCGGTCTTTGCCGCCTCGATCACCTCCGCATCAGTCGCCTCGGCACGCCCGTAGCGGATATTCTCCATTATCGTTCCGTTGAAGAGCCAGGTATCCTGTAGAACCATCCCGAACATCCTGCGCAGATCCAGTCGGGAGAAATCCCTGATGTCGTGACCGTCGATCAGGATCGCTCCGCTGCCCACGTCGTAGTACCGCATGAGCAGCTTCACTATCGTGGTCTTCCCGGCTCCGGTGGGGCCTACGATCGCGATCTTGTGGCCCGCGTCGGCGACGGCGGAGAAATCGTTTATGACCATCGCATCCGGCGAGTAGCCGAAGGTGACGTTCCTGAACTCGACGCGGCCCGCTGCGTTCGCCGGCCTCGTGGAATCTTTCGCTTCCGGGACCTCCTCGTCCTGATCGAGGAACTCGAAGACCCGTTCCGCGGCGGCGGTGGTCTGCTGCAGGACGTTGGAAATGTTGGCAAGCTGCGTAAGCGGCCGGGTGAAGTTTCGGACGTACTGGATGAATGCCTGGATGTCGCCGACACTGATCGCTTTCTGGACCGCGAGCCAGCCGCCGAGGATGGTCACGGCGACGTAGCCGAGGTTTCCGACAACCATCATCATGGGCATCATGATCCCCGACAGGAACTGAGATTTCCAGCCGGCCTGATACAAGGTGTCGTTGAGCTTGCCGAACTTCGCGATGCTCCTCGCCTCGCCGTTGAAGGCCTTCATGACGATATGCCCGCCGTACATCTCCTCGACATGACCGTTCACGTGGCCAATGTAGTCCTGCTGCTGCCTGAAGTACTTCTGCGACTGCCTGATAATCAGGGTAACGAGAACCATCGAAATCGGGATGATCGTGAGTGCGACCAGCGTCATCTTCCAGCTGATGGAGAACATCATGATGAGAACGCCCAACACGGTGACGAACGAAGTCACGACCTGCGTGAGACTCTGGCTCAGGGTGCGGTTTACGGTGTCGACGTCGTTGGCGATGATCGAAAGGACCTCGCCGTGGTTGGTGCCGTCGAAGTACTTGAGCGGCATGCGGTTGATTTTCTCAGCGATATCTTTGCGCAGCTGGTAGGTGATCTTCACCGACACACCTGCCATGATCCAGCCCTGAACGAAGCTGAGCAGCGCCGAGACCAGGTAGAGCCCGAGCACGAGCAGGAGGATGCGGCCGATGGAGACAAAGTCGATCGTGCCCGTTCCGGCGATTTTCGCCATGACTCCTTCGAAGAGTTTCGTTGTCGCCGTCCCGAGGATCTTAGGTCCGACGATCATGAAGACAGTCGATGCAGCGGCGAGAACCATGATGATGCCAACGGCGAGCTTGTAGGCGCCAAGATAGTGGAGAAGCTTTGCCATCGTTCCCTTGAAATCGCGGGCCTTCTCGCCGCCTCCCATTCCCATGGGACCGCCCATCGACCTACGCATTCCCGGGCCGCGTAAACCGGGACCGGGCATCCCTTGCCGGCCGCCTGCGGGCCCTGCACCGTGCGTCCTCTCCCCCTCCGGGCGGGTGGAAGTGTTTCCTCCGTGATCGTTCATGCGAGTTCCTCCGTGGTGAGCTGAGAGGTGGCTATTTCGCGATAGGTAACGCAAGCGTCCATCAGCTTCCGGTGTGTTCCGCGCCCGACTACACGTCCTTCGTCGAGGACGATTATCTGTTCGGCGTTCTTGATTGTGGAAACGCGTTGGGTGACGATGAGAACCGTGCTCGAGGCGGTCTGTTCTTTCAAAGCACGCCTGAGGTTCGCGTCGGTCTTGAAGTCCAGCGCCGAGAAGCTGTCGTCGAAGATGTAGACCGGCGGCTTCTTGACGAGCGCCCGTGCGATGGACAGGCGCTGCTTCTGCCCCCCGGAGACGTTCACGCCGCCCTGTGAGATTGCCGCTTTCATCCCTTCGGGCAAGGTCGCGATGAACTCCGAGGCCTGCGAGATGCTTGCGGCATCCTCTACTGCCTTGTCACTCGCCTGCTCATCTGCATAGCGCAGGTTGCTGGCGATCGTTCCGGCAAAGAGTGCCGCCTTCTGCGGGACGTAGCCCATCCTGTCACGCAGATCGTGCTGGCTGACCGCGCGAACGTCTTTCCCGCCGACGTAGATTGCCCCCCCGGTTACATCGTAGAAACGGGGAATGAGCGTGACTAGCGTGCTTTTCCCGGCGCCCGTGGGCCCGATGATCGCGGTGGTCTGTCCGGGACTGGCCGTGAAGCTGATGTCGTGGAGAACGTCTTCTTCGGCGCCGGGGTAGTGGAATGAGACGTTGTGAAACTCGATCGTGCCGTCACGCTCGGGGGCGAAGCTTTCGGGTGAGGGAGGATCCTTGATGAGCGGTTCGGTTTCCAGAACGTCGGCGACGCGCCCCGCCGAGACCGCCGCTCGCGGCAGCATGATAAACATCATCGAAAGCATCAGGAAGGCAAAGACGATCTGCATTGCGTACTGCATGAACGCTATCATGTCTCCGACCTGCATCGTCGACTGGGCAACCTGCCTGGCCCCTACCCAGATGATCAACACGGACAATCCGTTCATGATCAGCAGCATGAAGGGCATCATCACGACCATCACCCGGTTGACGAACAGCATCGTGCTCGTCAGGTCCTTGTTGGCGCTGTCGAACCGATTCTCCTCGTGCGGCTGCATGTTGAAGGCACGAATCACCATCATGCCGGAAAGGGCCTCGCGGCTGATCAGGTTCAGGCGGTCCATCAAGCGCTGCATCAGCTTGAACTTCGGAACGGCAACCCTGAAGACCGCCAGGACGGCGACCATGAGGACCGCCACGGCCAGCGCGATGATCCACCACATCGAGGCGCTCTTGCCGATGGCCCTGATGATGCCTCCCACTCCGATGATCGGGGCGTAGAAGGCCATCGTTACCAGCATGACGGCCACCATTTGTATCTGCATGATGTCGTTCGTGGAGCGGGTGATGAGCGAGGCTGTCGAGAACTTGTCGAACTCGC
>CAZGJW010000050.1:0-19305 GCA_964525675.1 uncultured Spirochaetota bacterium | reverse complement strand
ATCCAGTGAAAACCTGTATTTCCCATCAATATAAATTGAAAACCTGTTTTTTCTGTGCTTCTGAACTTTTATGTCCGTTATCAACACGAAGTTAAAGTATATTATTACCTCTGAAAAGAACAGAAAAATGCATGGATCACTGGATATCACCTGTCCCAACATTCCATCTGGTTCAGAACACTCAAGTCAACATCATATCCCGGTTATCACTAAGTTGCTGATGCTCTTTTTCTTGACGGGTAACCAAGTTTATACTATCTTTCAACCTAAACTTGGAGCCTCAGGATGAAAACATACTCTATTAAAAAACAGGAAGTCGTCAAAAAGTGGTATCTGATGGATGCCGACGACCAGGTGCTCGGAAGAGTGGCAAGCAGGGTCGCTTCGATACTCAGGGGAAAACACAAAGCTACCTATACCCCGCATGTAGATATGGGCGATAATGTTATAATTATCAACGCCGACAAGGTGAAACTCACAGGCACAAAGCCGTTTAAAAAAGTGTACTATCGCCATTCGGGGTATCCTGGCGGGCTGAGAGAGACATCCTACCTTGAGATGATGCAGAAGGACCCAACCTTTGCGCTGAAAAATGCCATAAAGGGTATGCTGCCGCATAACAGGCTCGGCAGAAGGCAACTCCTTCACATTAAAATTTATGCAGGGGAAAGTCACCCCCATGAAGCGCAGAAGCCTGAAAAAATCGAGATATAGTGAACCGAATCTGTGGATGTTGCAGTAACCTGTGAAGAGATAATTGGAGGAAGCACGTGCCAGATGATTATATTTTTGCAACGGGCAGACGAAAAACCTCAGTCGCCCGTGTAATGGTAAAAAGAGGAAACGGCACCATCACCGTAAACGGCAAAACTCCCGAGAAGTATTTTCCAACAAAGGCCGAAGTAATCATGATAAATCAGCCTCTTGAGGCCAGTGACAATCTCGGAAAGTGGGATTTCCGCATTACGGTGAAAGGCGGCGGATTTTCCGGCCAGGCGGGAGCTATCCTTCACGGCATAGCCCGGGCACTCGTGCACGCCGACCCGGACAGCAAACCTGCTCTCTCCAGAAACAAATTCTTTACAAGAGACTCCAGGATGGTCGAAAGAAAGAAACCCGGCAGACCGAAAGCGCGAAAAAGATTCCAGTTCTCAAAGCGGTAGACACACTGTTGTCTTCGCTTAAAGAGTTGCATCAGCAACCCACTATATCTTCGGCTAAACACTCACATGTATCCGTCATCTCCAAAAAATGTTGATTTATTTCGAGATCAATGCGTTACTCTTTTTAAAATACCGATAGGGGTAACCCGCTCCAGGAGGTCCGGGCCATGTGGTGCGTCCTCAATTTCCCGTGTAAGATCTTTCCCAGCCTCATGCAGCACCTGATGCCTTCCGCCCCGCCACAAAAAACTATCCGTGACATCGTACACCATTGTATTGAAGGCAATATAAGCCGGTTTCCCGTTTTTGCCGTTGCATTCAGCAAGCTCTTCCTCAGTAAACTCTCGCATAGAGGCCTCACCTAAAATACATTTTCAGCAATGGTGGGGGCTCCTGGTATAAGAAGCCCCCTCCCGAAGCTACATCATAAACTTTGAAACAAATGGGGATGTCGTGCCCCTTCTCAGGAAGTGACCGGACGGCCCCTCCCCCAGGAACTCTGAGAACCAGGACTCATGCTCAATTTCCTCATTGAGAATGGCAAGCGCCAGATCATAGGTTCGATGATCCTTTCCGGCCGTCATATTGCATATTTGAGAATAGCCGCGAACCGCGCATCTTTCGGCCTCCACCAGTACCTTCAGAATGTCCCTGACATTCCCCGGGTCTGCGGGCAATGAAGCGGGTGGACATGCTGAGATATCGTGAAATTTCTTCATGTCTGCCGGAAGTTTTCCGCCAAGCTCGTAAATTCTCGGGACAAGTGCCTCGAAATGATTCCGGTCCTCAATACGAGCTGTTTCGGCAATCTCTTTGACCCCCTCTCCTTCCAGCCCGATAAGGTTCATCCTGAGAATGGTGTAGTAGTAGAACGTGGTAAGTTCAGCTGAAGCATTCTTCACCAGAAGCTCCACCAGCTGGTCTACATTCACCCCCGCCTTTTCAACTACTTCTCGTGTAACTTTTGCCATTTTTTACCTCCATAAATTTTTTCGATACACCATGGTGTACCATTTTATTTATTAATAATCGTACCGATTATTTATTTTATGCAAAAAAAAAATATCATCCGCTTATTCTTTCGCACATGCCTCACAGAGACCGTAAAACTCTATCCTGTGCCGATTTACCTTATGATGTGTAAGATTTTCAAGATTCCTGTTCAATTCTTCATCAACCGGCATCTCCAGATCAATAATCGATCCGCACCTCTCGCATATGAAATGGTAGTGGGGATCGATATTCGCGTCAAACCGATCAAATGTGCTCCCGAAGTCGATCCTTCGTGCCAATCCCTGCTCGACCAGTATATTGAGATTGCGGTACACGGTCCCGGGGCTCAGGCCGGGAAACTCTTCCTTGAGCCTGTCGTATACCCATATCGCCGTTGGATGAGAACCCGTGCTCTTCAATAATTCGAGAACTCTCTCTCTCTGTCTGCTCCTCTTGTATTTTTTACTCAATGACCACTCGCATGAAATCTTAACAATAATCGGAATCATTATTAATATACTTTCTTACGACTGAATGGTCAAGTGTTATTTCAACTTTTTTATCTCACCTGACACTTCACCATACCTTCTGTAAACTGCTGTTCATAGGTCCTCCATTTCCTGACCCGCTTCCTGTGCTAGCTCTGAATTACTATAGCGGCGGTTGACTTCTGAAAAATACCGCCTCGCTTCATTTTTGTTTCCCATTTCCTTGTAGTTTTTTCCGAGCATAAAAAGGGCGTACGGTTTCAGTTGCTCGCTGTTGGACTTTTGTAAAAAGGCCGTCAATCCCTCAATTGAATTATTGTAGTCGTGTATGAAGTACTGAGAGAGCGCAAGATGAATCAGCGCAATATCATAAAATTCACTGTCGCTGTGTTTAATACCTGTCTGCAGATAGCCTACTGCCTCGTCGAAGCGCATAACATTGAAGAGCGCAATACCCATATGAATGGCAACTGCACCGTCAAGCGTATCCTCACCGTGCGTATCCATAACACTTCTGAAGGTATCTATCGCCCGGGTAAACTCTCCGTTACCAAAGAGGACCATTCCCTGCTGGTATGCTGAGGCAAGTTTCGCACCTTCCTCATCCTCCTCATCAAACCACTCGAGCTCATCCTTATCTGCAAGTGCACCTCTTACACCAGCAAGAGCGGTATCGGACTGTCCCGACCCTTTACCTCCGATATTCATCGTGTACTTCTTCAGCCCTTTCAGCCATTTCTGCTTCTTCCTGGTCTGCACTGTCCCGAACAGGTCTTTGACCAGCAATGTTTTACTGCTCCCGATTGAAATGACATCTCCATTTACATCGAGCTCCAGAGAGCTGTTTTCACCCGTCCGGATAATCGACCTGTCCATAAGCTGCATATCGATCAAAGCTTTTTCCCAGTTGCCGCTACCCTGCAGATCAACGGAGCACTCACCGCTCCTGTAAAGAATAACCGCGCCAGAAAACCCTATCACCGGTACAAAGAAAAGCATGATCATAAAAGTTAAAATCGGTATTTTTTTCATAACAGCCTCCGCAATCCTGTAAAAATCAGGAGAGCATCAACAGTAATAAAAACCTTTCCCCCTTCTCAAGAACGTAACAAACAGATTCGACATGATTCCCTGTTCTCAACCGGCGAAAAAGGAAACAAGTTCTCTATAGTTATTAAAAACCTTGACCGCGCCCCGGTCAACAAGAAGTTTACTATGGTGATTTTTCTCCTCAGTGCTTTCGTCAGTGCCATCGTTGACAAAACCGATAGGAACAACCCCGGCCCTTTTCGAAGCTGCCACATCATCAGGCATGTCACCGATATAGTATACGGTGTCCCGTATTTTTACATACCCACTTTTTTCAATACAGAGATCTATCCCGAAAGGGTGCGGTTTTCGAAGCCTGCCGCCTGTTCTCTGCTCCTCATGCACAATATCGTCCTCACTTACGACAGCGGTAAATAAATCATTGATTGCAAATGATTCAAGAGCATACAGTGCCTCAACCTCCGGCCTTCCCGTCGCAATTGAGAGTGTATTGGCCACACCGAGAATCTCAATATCCCGGCGCCTCGGGATCAGTCTTTCTCTCTCAATATACCCCCTTTTTTCAAAAAAAAACGGCCTTTCGCTATAGATTCTCTCGAATAACCCCTTTCCAAGGTAGATTTCCTGGAAAATCCTCTTTACAATATTTCCCGTCTTGACATCACCACTGTTCAGTAAAAATGGAGAAACAGGAGCAGTTTGCACAAAACTATTTTTGCGTCTGCTGCACTCGAAAAATATTTCACGGACCGGGTGATGAGAAAGTCCCCGAGTAATACCCGTAGTATCACAGTGCATTAAAAGCGGCCGGGCTCTGGCCAGCACGGCATGATCATCTCCTAAACCGGCAGCTTTCCGGATTTCGCCTGCAATCGCCTGATTGATATCGTCGAAAAACTTTTTGAGAACAGCATCGATGATTGCATAGCTGAGGTCCCAGTCGTTATTGAGACCGCCAGTTTTTTTTATTGCCGCGATATCCTGAAGTGTAATAAAATCTTCAGCAAGTTCCTCAGCCCCTATCACCTGCTGCAGGTACCGGATTACGGTTAAACGCGAAACCTCCCGGTATGATCCGGAAACATCGATAAGCACGCCGTCCATATCGAAGATAACAAGTGGTAGTTTCATCATATGTGCGACCGATTTTTCATGATAATTTTCAACCCTTTTGAAAAAACGTATGGGCGCCGGTCGACTCCTGCTCTTATTTTCGCTCAGACATTCTATGGAAGATCGCCGATCTGTTTTTTAAAAAACAGGCTACAACCTGACCGAAACCCCTCTGCCCTTCAGGTACTCTTTTGTTTCAGGAATCGTAAACTCCCCGTAGTGGTAGATCGAAGCGGCAAGCACGGCAGATGCACCGCCTTCTACAACAGCTTCATACAGATGCTCGAGTGTTCCGCATCCTCCTGAAGCAATTACCGGAATATTGACTCGTGACGTTATTTCTTTCAGAAGTTCAAGGTCATAGCCGTTTTTCGTTCCGTCCCTGTCCATGCTCGTAACAAGAAGCTCGCCGGCTCCTAACTCTTCAGCCCTGCAACACCATGCAATCGCATCTATATCCGTTTTATCCCTGCCGCCCCTCACATACACTCTAAAACCCTCTTGTTCCCGCTTGACGTCAACAGCCACCACAATGCACTGAGAGCCGTAATCTGCCGCACCTGCACGGATGAGGTCCGGGGTTTTCACTGCCGATGTGTTGATCGACACCTTATCGGCACCCGCCTTCAGTATATTCTGCATATCCCCGACACTGCGAATTCCGCCACCGACTGTAAAGGGAATGAAAATTTCATCCGACACCTTTTCCACGACTTCGATAAGTATATCCCTGTTATCGGAAGTCGCAGTTATATCGAGGAAAACGAGCTCATCCGCACCGTCCCGGTCGTATTTCTGCGCCCATTCAACAGGGTCGCCTGCATCCCTGATGTTGATAAAATTAATTCCTTTTACAACCCTTCCCTCCGTTATATCAAGACATGGTATTATTCTTTTCTTTAACAAAACCACCCCCCCTATTCATCTTCAATTACTCTGCAGGCCTCTGCCACAGAAAGGGTCCCTTCATAGATAGCTTTACCGGAAATAACACCGACGACTCGGTCCCCTTCGAGCGCCTTGACCGCTCTTAGGTCTCCCAGATTTGAAATGCCTCCTGCAGCAATAACAGGGAGCCCTGTTTCGTTTGCCATCGTCCGAATACCCTCGATATTCGGGCCTTCGAGCATGCCATCGCGGGCTATATCCGTATATACTATCAGCGAGAAACCCATGTCCCTGACTCTTTTGCCGAGCTGAACAGCCTTTACACCGCTTCCTTCGGTCCAACCGGAAATCCGCACATATCCATCCCGGGCATCTATTCCCGCGGCTAGTGCGTCCTTGAACTCACCCACAATTCCTGCAGCCATCTCACTGTCTCTGACAATTATGGTCCCAAGGATGATACGCGACACTCCTATATCAATAAGATGCGCAGCCCTGTCCCTGGTTCGCACACCACCCCCGACTTCCACGGGAATGCTGACAGATTGAATAATCTTTTTTATTGTGTCTCTATTGGTCAGGCCGGCGTTCTTCGCTGCATCGAGATCGACTATATGGATATAACCCGCACCCTGGTCCTGAAAGGAGCGTGCGACATCCGTCGGGTCATCTGAATACAGCGTTTTTTTTGCATAATCACCCTGGGAGAGACGCACACATTTGCCATCGATCAAATCAATCGCCGGTATGAAAATCATCAGTAATACTCCAGGCATTTGGATATAAAAGGCTTTCTATCATGTGGAACAATGCCATCCTGCCGTTTTCCGGAGGAAAGACGGCCTGAAAATCATCAGCAATACTCCAGGCATTTGGATATAAAAGGCTTTCTATCGCCCAAGCTTACGATCGCCCTCTCAGCGACTAAAGGGAGCGAGAAGGCGTCTGGGTTCAACTTCCTGTTGTTATACCAACATTTTAAATCTTCTCCTATTATGCATCATTCTCCATGAAGCTGAAATAGTTATCTCTGTTGAATATTATATGGTCCAAAAGCTTAATTCCTAATACCTCTCCAGCTGCTTTTATTTTTTTCGTGATTTCCCTGTCTTCTTTGCTGGCTGTTAAATCCCCGACCGGGTGGTTGTGAGCGATAATGACCGCAGAGGCACGTTCCGCGATGACGTCGGCAAACACCTCACGGGGATGCACGTGAGTTCTATTGATCAGGCCGATGGTAATAACCCGGACGTTCATCACCTCGTTTGCCCCGTTTATAGAAACACAAATGAAGTGCTCCTGTTTCCGTTCCGCATAATGTCGGATGAGGGGAAGCACATCGGCGGGAAACTTGATCTTCAAGCCTTCCGGTTTTATTCGTCTGCGAACAAACTCAAGAGCCGCGACTATTAATGTGGCTTTGGCGGAACCGATACCCTCAACTTCGAGTATGTCTCCAGGGCCAAGGTTGGTACCTTTTTGGTCAATGATTTTGATGAGCCTCCTGGAAATCGAAAAAACATCATGCTTGTGTGTTCCCTTTCCCAATAGTATGGCAAGAAGCTCATAATCCGCCAACGCGCGTGCTCCCTTGTCAAGGAGTCTCTCACGGGGTCTCTCTTCCGGAGTCAAGTCAGTTAGCTTCTTCAAATGTAATCAATCCTTTCTCGTTAAGTGTTTTTTCACCATTCCGGCAAGGTAGATCGGTACGTGTAATCGTGAACCTCGGCTTTCTATATTCCTTGCGCTGAGGACGATGCTTTTTCCTGGCTTGTAACGCTCTTCATAGACTCTCAGGCTTTTTGACTGTGTAATGTTACCGGCCTTAACCTCAATGGGAATGATTCCATCGACTGATTCAAGTAAAAACTCGACTTCCGCCGTTCGTCCGACCCAGCAATACAATGCTGAGACCCCGGATGATCGGAACTCCTGAGCTACAAAATTTTCGGCTACATAGCCTTTATATGTTTTGAAGTCATACTTCAGAAACCGGGACGGATCGATACCGCTAAAAGCACCCAGCAGGCCCACATCGAAGAAGTACTGTTTGAAGCGATTCCCCTGTGCAAAACCAGACAGCGGTGTCTCCGCCCTCTCGACTATAGACGTACGCAGTATTAAGCAGGCCTTCTCCAGCCAGCTCAGGGGAGAAGCCAGCCGCTCATAGCCCCGTATGCCAGGTACAGCATCTTTGAACCGAAATTTGGGAGCGGAGCCATCCTGTGAATACGCCAACTGATGAGTTACGTTACGCCAAAGGCGTTCGATGTGTAGAGCATTGTTTTTCCCCGAATGTTTGGCAATATCCGCCATGTATGTCTCCAGTAGATCGTGCTGTACTCCGCGGATATCCTTTATGGCCTTATATTGGTCTTCAATTTTATCCCGATAAAGGTCAACAACTTCAGGCAAACCTCCGACGATAAGGTACCGTTTCCACAAGTCCCATAACCGATCATGAGCTGTTTGAGGCAGGGGATGGGAAAAAATATGGGAACGGAGTAATTCAACCAGGCGCTGGCTCCCAACGCCCTCGAGGAATTCCTCGAAACTCATGGGATACAGGTCCAGAAGGGTAACCTTTCCTACCGGAAACGATTCATCGGCCAGGTATACGCCTAAAAGCGAACCTGCGGCGCATAGCGCCAGCTCAGGCATTTGTTCGCAGAAGTATTTAAGTGATGTTAACGCTCTCGGGCAGTGCTGGATTTCGTCGAATACAACCAGATCGGACTGCTTATCGATCGATGTGTCTAGGTAGAACTGCAGTTCCTCAAGAATGCGGGCCGGATCGAGATCCTTTTCGAACAGCGTTCTGACCCGTTCATCCTGCTCAAAGTTGATATAGTGGCAATGTGGAAAGTATGCTTTTCCGAAATCCAACAGGCTGTAGGTCTTACCCACCTGGCGAGCACCCCGAAGTATCAGAGGCTTTCGGTTACTGCTGTTCTTCCATTGCAGCAATGCTTGAGTAATATTACGCTTCATAGGAATAAATTACCCACAAATGGTATTTTCTGCAAAGACTTTCTTTATATTTTGATCATTTTTTGCAGGGACTTTTTTTAAAAAGGTGAGCCTTGCCTTGAATGCTCATTTTGCCCTTGCAGTGTTCTTACTTCTATTTTTCTTCATTTCCGTCTCCAGCCGCATCTTTTCTTTTTTGATACGCTCAAGCAATTTCTCCGCAGGCTCGTCATCCGGATCCTGTGGTACCAGGAGCCCTAAAAGACGATTTAAATATCATCGGTTAAAGAAACCCCTCAGCATCAGTCGCGCAGCTAAGAAACATCTGCATCCCAGCGGAGATGCCGCATTACCCCCTGTGCAATGTTAGACAGATGATCGCCTATTTTCTCCATATTATCAACGAAATCGATATATATAATACCCGCCAGGTAATTATACCTGCCCCTGTTCACTCTCTCGATATGCTGGGCTTTGAGGTCCACCTGCAGTTTATTGAGCATGTTCTCATTTTCGAGTACGACCCGGGCGGAACCAAGCTCCTCCTGTATAAGCGCGGAGGAAGTATTCGAAAACATTGAGTGTACGACCTGGACAAGCTTGTGAAGTTCCTCGCCCTCTTCTTTTCCAAGCGGAAGCTTCTGCTCGCTTCTTCTCTGAGCAAGTTCCAGGATGTTGATTGCATGGTCACCAACACGCTCGACATCATTTACCGAATGAATGAGTACGGGGATTTTTTCGGCTTCATCCTCTTCGAGCTGTCTCTGTGACAGCTCGACCAGGTACTGGATTATCTCCTTCTGTAGATTGTCAACCACTTCCTCTCTCTGCCGCACCCTGTCAATGAGGCTCGAATTCATTTCAAAAAATATAGTCAGTGAATCGTTCAATGCTTCCTTCGCGCACTCCATCTGTCTGTTTATCTCCTTCTTCGCCTGCTCGAGGGCAAGCGGCGGATTCTCGAGAAGATGTTTTTCGAGAAACATCGGCTGCATATCGATTGCCCCGGGTTTAACGCGGGTGAGCTTGACGGTGAGCACTTCGAGAACTTTAATCAGAGGCAGAAAGATAAATAAAGAATTGATAATGTTGAATATACTATGTGCGAGCGCTATGTGGAGCATGATATTCTTCGGTGTAACGGGGCCCGGAACGATCATCTCGATGAATTTGGGATACCAGCCTGTGTACACGGGAACGATCATATAAAGAACGCCGATTGTATTGAGAAGCGTATGCGCCATTGCAGTGCGTTTAGCCGCCGTATTCGTTCCAATGGCCGCGAGCTGCGCGGTTATTGTGGTTCCGATATTATCACCCAGAATAATCGGAACACATGTTTTAAAGTCTATCACGCCTGAGAATGCCATGATCTGAAGCAGTGCAATGGTCGCCGACGAGCTCTGGAGCAGCACTGTAATTCCCGTGCCGAGAAGAATACCTAAAATGGGATAGCGTCCGAATGTCAGTACGGCATTCTTCAGAGCCGTGCTCTGTTCGAGCGGTGAAAATGCATCTTTAATAAATCCGAGCCCGGTAAAAAGAAGACCGAAACCCAAAATAAAGTTGCCCCACATCCGGGTTGAATGGGTCTTTCCGAAAAGTGTAAGAAAAAACCCGATCCCGATTGCCGGAAGTGCGTAGCTTGTAATTTTAAAAAGCGCAAAGAAGGAAACAAGCCAGGCGGTAAGCGTTGTACCGATATTCGCGCCGAGAATAATGGATATCGCCTGCCTGAGTGTGAGGAGGCCTGCATTGACGAACCCGACAGTCATGACTGTAGTTGCCGAAGAGCTCTGGACGAGCATGGTAACGATGGTTCCGATGAATAATCCCATAATGGGACGTTTGGTGAGTATACCGAGTGTATTCTTAAGTTCGTTGCCAGCAACTTTCTTCAGGCTTTCCGACATCATTTTCATTCCGAGAAAAAAAAGACCAAGGCCGCCGATCAGACTGAATATGATTTCCCTCACCATATAACACCCCCAGAAAGCTACTTCAGTAAGTCACCAATCCGAAGAACATGTACATCAATGATATACGAACACCTTCGCAGCCCGCACAGGCGCAAAACAGCAGTTCATACACTGCCGAGTCATAAATGACAATTCAGCCCGGATACCTGTCCAGGTTCGTTTCAGTGTTCAGTCAGTCGTGCGAAATTGTTCAGAAGTTTCAGTCCGTTGTTCTGGCTCTTTTCGGGATGAAACTGTGTCCCGAAGATAGTTCCCTTCTGCACCACAGCAGCAAAACGGCCGAGATGATCGCTGTACCCTGCTATTTCGTTTATATCATCAGGATCCGCATAGTAAGAATGAACAAAATAGAAGTCGCTTCTGTCAGAAATTCCCTCGAAAAGAATACTCTCTTTTACTATCTGAACCTCATTCCATCCCATGTGTGGGACCGGCCTGTCCGGGGGAAAACGTGTAACATTCCCGGATATAAGGTCCAGGCCATCAGTTACCGTATGCTCGTCACTGCTGCTGAAAAGAAGCTGCATGCCCAGGCAGATGCCAATCAAAGGCCTGCCTGAACGGGCATACTCCCTTATTTTTTCAACGAGCCCCTTTACATTCAGCACTTCCATCGCCTTGGGGAATGCACCGACACCGGGGAGTACAAGGGAATCTGCAGTATTTACTTCTTCCGGATCAGCAGTAATGCGCACTTGAAAGCCCTGTGTAACGAATCCCCGCGTTATCGATTTTATGTTGCTGATTCCCAGGTCAATGATTGTAATCACGTTAAACATTCCTCCCATACCGCTCAAACGCATAACAGTCGCACCCGTCTAAGATGCGAATCTATTGAATTAATACAGGCGATTGGGGTTTGCGGATCAGCGGTTGAGGATTCGAGTTTGCTCCCCGACATTATTGGTCCGCTGCATCCGTTCACTAAACGGACAGGACAGCTTTTCTACACCATTTTACAATACACCTTTTGTCGACGGCACATCACCGCCCGGGTCCCTTATTTCTACTGCCTCCCGCAGGGCCACACTGAAAGCCTTGAATTCAGCTTCGAGAATATGATGGGCGTTTCTGCCGCGAATTGCATCGATGTGCAGGGTAATATCTGCGTTATTCACAAATGCCCTGAAGAATTCCTCGATAAGCTGGGAATTGAAATGAACAATCACCGGCTCTTCGATGGGAACTTCATAGTGCAGGTAGGGCCGTCCGGAAATGTCTATACACACCCTGACCAGGGCTTCATCCATTGGAACGGTCGCTGCGGCGTATCTGCGTATACCCTCTTTGCTTCCAATGGCTTCCCTGAAGGCGTGTCCAAGCATTATTCCCGTATCTTCTACAAGATGGTGAAAATCGACTTCGATATCGCCTTCAGCATGGAGATCGAGACTGAACCGGCCGTGCCTGGTGAACAGCTCGAGCAGGTGATTGAAGAACGGAATGCCGGTATTGATGGTATAACTGCCGTCACCATCAAGGTTAAAGGTCGCCTCTATCTCCGTCTCTTTAGTCTTTCTTGAAACATTGCCGATACGAATATCATCCATAAAACTTTCTCCGTTACATGAGCAGTATTTCGGATACCTTTCACCCCGTCTTTCATCTACAATTACTATAAAAAACACAACAGGCTAAAAACCAACTCATCAACGCGGATTTGTTTAACAGCACTGTTGTTACCCCGTTGACTCAGGCGCCGCGCTGCCTTTATTTGTCTTGATCCGACATCCTATCCTCGATAGAAAGAACGTGCGCGTGAAGCCCTTCGCTTTCTGCAATAATACGCGCATGCATGCCGAGCGCTTCTGTTCCTTCTTTCGACATCCGGACTATACTGCTGAACTTTACAAAACTCAGAACATTGAGCGGAGAAAAGAACCTCGCCGTTCCTCCGGTAGGGAGCACATGGCTCGGTCCTGCAATATAATCGCCGAATGCTTCCGCCGAATATTGCCCGATAAAGATTGCCCCGGCATTTACGATATCTTTCACATATTCCTGCGCATCCTGAACCTGCAGTTCGAGATGTTCGGGTGCAGTCTCATTTGCAAGAAAGACAGCGTCCTGAACATCCTTGACGATATATATACAACCGTTTTGCCGAATCGACTTTTCAATAATTTCTTTTCGTGAGCTCTGTTCGGCAAGTTGGACAATCCAACCGGAAATCTCTTTCGCCGACTTCAAAGAGGTGACGGCACACAGCGCCCTCGCGTTTTCATCGTGTTCAGCCTGCGCAATAAGGTCGGAAGCGGTTACCCTCGGATGAACAGAACCGTCGGCAATCACAAGCACTTCGCTCGGACCGGCCACCATGTCGATATCAACATACCCGAAGAGCTGCTTTTTTGCAAGCGTAACATATATATTTCCCGGTCCGACAATCTTATCGACGCACTGTATCGATTCGGTACCGAGCGCAAGAGCCGCGATTCCCTGCACTCCTCCCACCCTGTACACTTCGTTGATGCATCCAAGTTTCTGCAAAACAGCGCATATTGCAGAGGGAGCGGCGAATGATGAAGGGGGAGATACGACCGCAATCTCCCTAACACCCGCTGCCATTGCGGGAACAGCCGTCATAATAAGAGATGAAGGATATGCCGCTTTGCCCCCGGGAATGTATATCCCAACCCTTCTGAGAGGTGTGCATTTCTGTCCAAGCAGGTTTCCGAGTTCGTCTGTGAACGTCCAATCACTGATTGGATTGTGCTCATGAAAGCGCCTTACCCTCTCAATGGCAATATCGATAGCTTCAGAAAGCGGTTCATCAATGCCCCTTGCTGCGTCTTTTATCTCCAAACTGCTGACCCTGAATTCCGACACGTCGACACCGTCAAACTTTTTGGTATACCGCTGCAGGGCCCTGTCACCGTTTTCTTCAACATCCGCAATAATGGCGGCAACTTTTTTTTCGGCATCCCCGGGAAACATGCCCCGTCTGCTCCTGCAGAATTCAGCAATTTCATGCCGACCCAGACGGGAGAAATCCTCTATTCTTATATCGCCAGCGTTCATGGGAGGTATTTCCTATTTTTCACTTTTTTCTCTGTTTGGTGCAGGAATCGGCGAAAATTTATCCTTGGTGAATTTTATTGTCAAGACAAATATGGCACGTGCTTTTTACTTTTACTCATCAGTTCAGATGTTATACTATTGGTATCATTTATGTGTCTAAACAGATACCGGAAAGACTTTGCGCATGTCTATACCTTATTTACATTAGTAAGGCGTACTTTCGTGCGTGCCGGTACTGATTAAGCCGCACATCGATTGAGAGGGATACGCCGCATCGGGCAGCAGTTTTTTATGAAGGCGCACACAGTTAACCGAATGATTTATAAAGGCCTCATGAAAATTGTCGAGCTTTCTAAATGTAAAAACCTATTGCGAGAGTCCTCTCAGGAGTTGCTTGAGGACCTTGGAGACTTTCTGTACTGGGTTAAAACAAAAAAAACGAAGGGCAGTCGTCACTTATTAGTATATTAGTGTTATATTCAAGGAGCTTGAAATTAAGGGAGGATTAAATTGAAAGACTGGGAAGCCGTTTTTTTTGATCTTGACGGACTGCTTGTAGATACAGAAGGGATACATATACGTGCGTACGAAGAAGTGGCCGGGCATCTTGGTGTTACACTTACCGCCGATTATGTCAACGCCTTTATAGGAGCCCCAACAGCAGAAAATATCAAGAGAATCATGCGGGACTACAAAGTCCCAGTCGAACGGTATGAACAAATACTGAAGATCAGATACGACCGATATGCTGAACTTGTAAGAAAGATTCCGCTTTCGCCCATGGATGGCGCGGTTGAATGTGTACTACGGGCAAAGCAAAAAGGGTATCGGACGGCACTCGTTACCTCTTCGATACGCGAACACTCAGTGGCGGTGCTCGACAACATCACAAGCCATTCGGATTTGAAAATCAATATAGCCACCTACTTTGACACCATGGTCTTTGGTGATGATATACCCCATCAGAAACCGGAACCGGATATTTACCGCGAAGCGGTCAGCCGCCTGAATATAGCGCCGGACGCCGCCGTTGCGCTGGAAGATTCCGAGGCAGGAGTAACTGCAGCAAAAACCGCCGGAATTCATGTCATTGCAGTGCCGTGTCATAATACCAGAGATCAGGATTTCACCCGTGCGGATATAATTGTGGAGTCCCTGCAGGACATTCTGTCACTGGATTTTCTCAACTGAACGCCGGTAAATTCCGCATGCCGAAAAGAGCATGAGACGATGAAAAATTGTTTGGTCGGGCTATCCGCACAAAGTGATTTTCCCGAAAACATATTTCAGACACCCGAATTTATTGAAATAAAAAAAATAACGCCCCGCGAGGCATCCTTTTTCAGGAACCATGCCAAAAAACCGCTCTATTTCCATATCCAGTACAACAGCAATGGTGAATACCTGCTACCCACGGCAGATGATTTCAGCAATTATTTTACGGAGCTCAGCGAGGCGTACAGTATCGCGAAACCGGCGCTCGTCTCGTTTCACTTCGGGCTTTCTGCAAAAATTATTCATGTTAACAGTGAAACCTTCGTTGCGACGGCTGGCTCGCCCCCGCTTACAACGGAGGAGACCATTTCTATGCTTGGGCGCAACCTGAGATTTTCGCGTACAGTTTTTAAAGAAAGCCGCATACTTCTGGAAAACCTGGAGTTCATTCCGGAGGGGTTCTCAAAAGGAGCGTACCGGTACATTCAGGATGCGGATTTTTTTTCACAAAACATTCGCCGTTTCATAGAAATGGGCATACTCGATGGGATGGTGCTCGATATAGCGCATGCTCTCATCGCAGCGGCAAACCACCCGTTTTATAATGGGCTTGAAAACATCATTAATAGTGGTATTAAACATTTCGACCCGGTTCACACCGGCAGAAGATACATCGATACCCTTTCGAAGTACCAGAACGATATCGATGTACTCGGCAGTTTTAAAAAATATGTAAAACTGCTGCCTGTCGAGCTCATCAGGGAGATACACATATCTGGAATACAGCGTCTGGAAAACGGCGTTTACGTTGACAGCCACGATGAAATAAGCGGGCTCGAGCTCGAAGCCCTTGACTTTCTGCTTGATATTTTACCCGCAGACAGTGATGATAGAATATCAGTTACTCTTGAATATGCACGCGACACTGCTCGAATCCCGGATCAGATAAAAACCCTTAAAAGGTTTTGCAATGAAAAATAGCGCAAGTCCCCCTGGGGAATGTCCCTGGCGGGATATGTCCCTGGTGGGATACATCCCCCCGGGACCGATCCCTGGCAGGACTGGGTATCAAAAAGTAACTTAATCGAAGTTACTTGGAAAAATAGGCAAGTAAACTTCCAAACTTTAACAATTAAAACCGGCACTTGCCTAATGGTTTTTACCTCTAGAATGTAATTACAAGTAATTGTAACAGTATAGATAGTCAGCTTTGCATGAAATTCTGGTACAAAAAACCGTAATTTTAATGGATAAAACCATAAACTATCAGAATAAAGGTACAGGGTTTAAATATGTTTAAAAAGGTTTTGATTGCAAACAGAGGAGTAATTGCAGCTCGGATTTTAAAAACCCTGAAGGAAAACAACATACAGTCCGTCGCTGTGTATACCCCGGGAGATGAAAAGTCCCTCCATGTAACCCAGGCAAATGAGAGCATCTGCATTCGGGCGTACAATGAGATCCCGGAGATCATGTCGGTTGCCAAGAAGTATGAAGTCGATGCAATCCATCCGGGAGTCGGGTTTCTCTCGGAAAATATAGATTTTGCAAAAGTCGCAAACCATTACAGTATTTTCATCGGCCCCGGCACTACGCTGTTTATAAAGATGGGAAACAAGGTGAAGGCACGAATGATCGCAGAGGAAGCGGGTATTCCGACGACACCGGGTTCGCGCGCACCACTCAAAACGGAAAAAGAGGCGACCACCGTCAGCAGCTCAATCGGCTACCCTGTTATTGTCAAAGCTGCGGAAGGCGGGGGCGGCATGGGCATGGAACGGGTCGGCAGAGAGGAGGAGCTTTCCGGCACACTCAATCAGGTAAAAGCGCAGGCGAAGACCCTCTTCGGCAGCGAAGAAGTATTCATTGAAAAACTTATCGACCCGAACAGGCATATCGAAGTACAGGTGCTTGCTGACAGCTATGGCAATGCGGTGCATCTCGGAGAGCGGGACTGCTCCATTCAGAGACGGCATCAAAAACTCATTGAATATTCCCCCGCAGACATCTCAGATGAATTGCGAAAGGCTATGACGGATGCAGCCGTTACACTGGCAAAAGCGGTGGGTTACACCAATGCCGGGACCGTTGAGTTTCTTATCGATGAAAAGGAAAACTTCTACTTCATGGAAATGAACACCCGTATACAGGTGGAGCACAGGGTAACCGAAGTGACCTGGCGCAGAGACCTCATAAACGAACAGCTCCGTATCTCCGCCGGGGAGGAGCTCGGTTATACGCAGGAAGACCTCAAGAGTTACGGATTTGCACTTGAATGCAGGGTCAATGCGGAAGACCCGGATAATAATTTCGAGGCATCGCCCGGAACCATCGAACGGTTCATTCCTCCGGAAAAAAAGAACGTGATTGTCGATACCTTTATTCCGCAGATCGAATCGAAAAAAGATGTATATCACATTTCGACAGCCTATGATTCCTTGCTCGCAAACATTATCACCTGGGGCAAGGATAAAAAGTCCGCAGTCAGGCTCATGGGACAGGTGCTGAAAGAATTTATTATCGAGGGCAAGGGGATTAAAACCACCATTCCCTTTCACCTGGAACGCATAAAAAATCTCTGAGCAAAACCGTATTTCCTGAGAGCTAAAATGCACTGCACTTCAAATGTCATTAAAGTGCAGGACCGGGGGGTGTAAAAATAGGTATACATTCAGAGCAGCAGGCCTCATGCAGTCTGTACCGATAATCAAAAAAAAACAATCTGAAAAAACGAGGAGAAGCCTTATGGGAAAACGAATTCATATCAAAATCAACGGCAGTGAATGTACCGCTGTTCTTAATCAGAATAGGTCAGCCCTGCAATTTTATGAAAAGCTACCCATGCGTATCTCCATGACGCGCTGGGGTGATGAGTACTACGGAGACTGTGGTATTGCAGTCGATCTTGAAGATGATGCCAGAATTGAAATGGATATCGGAGAACTCGCGCTCTGGCCGCAGGGGAATGCGCTATGCATATTCTTCGGCCCCACCCCGTCAAGCGTCGGTAACGAGCCCCGCGCTGCCTCCCCGGCAAATCCAATCGGGAAAATCGAGGGGAACTCCCGATTTTTAAAGAAACTGCCACCCGCCGTAAAGGCCGAGATAGACATCGGATAATAAGAAATACGGCTTCGCCGATCGTTCTTAAAATCACCTCTTGAGGTAAGGGAGGCATTCACTTTTTCTTGACATGAGATTGTATATCGAAGTATTCTAGAAAATGTCTTTACAGCAACAGGCAGAGAATTAATTCCTGATACCGAAATTTTTAACATGATTCGGAATTAGAAAGTTTTTTCCGGTTTACCGGGCTGCTGTTAATTACCGTAGCAGGTGAAAAGAGGGGAAATGTATGAAAATTTTTTTTGCATCTGACCTGCACGGTTCAGAGATTTGCTGGAAGAAGTTCATCAGTGCCGGAGAATTTTACGAAGTTGATGCCCTGATTCTGGGCGGAGACATGACAGGGAAGGCTGTTGTTCCGATTATTTCACAGGGTAATGGAACCTATAAGGTTACACTTCTGGATCAGGAAAGTATCCTGAACGGAAAAGAAGAAGTCGAAGGGATGGTAAAAACAATACAGAACAGGGGCTACTACCCGTATGTCACAGACCCCGATGAGGTTGAGGAAATTTCAAAATCAGAAGAAAAACTCGATAAACTGTTTCTCGATCAGATGCTCGAAACAGTCGATCGATGGATGAAATACGCGGATGAAAAACTTTCTGGCGGCAGCATCCAGTGCTATGTCTGTCCGGGAAATGACGATTCGTTTGAAATAAACGACGTTATCCGAGAATCTAAACATGTCAGGGATGTGGAAGGTGAAATTATTAAGTTAGATAAACAACATGAAATGGCAAATACAGGATGGTCCAATCCCACTCCTTGGGATACACCCCGTGAAGAGCCGGAGGAGGCCCTCGAGGAGAGGATTGAATCGTTAATTGCAAAAGTCACCAATGTTCATACCGCTGTCTTTAATTTCCATACCCCACCGTACGGCAGCGGACTCGATGAAGCGCCGGAACTTACCGAAGACCTGAAACCAAAGTACGCGGGACAATCCCTCATCCCGGTTGGAAGCAAATCGGTTATGGCTGCAGTCAAGAAATATCATCCTCTGCTGGGGTTGTTCGGCCATGTTCATGAGGGGAAGGGAACACACAGAATCGGCAAAACCCTGTGTATAAACCCCGGCAGTATGTATGAGCAGGGCGTGCTGCAGGGCGCTGTTATTGAGCTGAAACCGAAAAAAGTCGGGACATACGTTCTGACAACAGGATAAGTATTACTGAGAAGTGGTGCACGTCCCCCCGGGGAAGGTGCATCTGCGGAATGCCACTTCGGAATCGATCCTTGACACAGTTCTGACGCACGTATAGATAATTTAATTCATATTAATGAATTATGAGTAGG
>CAZGJW010000049.1:0-19513 GCA_964525675.1 uncultured Spirochaetota bacterium | reverse complement strand
GGCAACCGCAAGGGGTTTTTCTGCAGGGAGCTTCAAAACGGGCATCTCGTATGGGAGAACAATCATGTTTATACGTACGGCGGGTTCCCTTCGTACTGGAACGGGATGGTCTATACGGTTTCAAAGGAATTTCAGAAGGAGAGCGCGTTTCTCTACGCCCTGAATGAAGCAGACGGCACAATACAGTGGTCGGTAGCCCTGCCGAACGTGTCGAACATTTACTCGCCCGTCGTATACGACGGGAAGATATATCTCGCCTATGGGAACCAGATCGCAGTTTTCGACGGGCAGAATGGCGAACAAATACTTCAGAAGTTTTTCGGCTCGCAGGTTGCTTCGCATCCCGTTTTTTCTCAGGGTGTTTTGTACCTCTCACTCATGGAGGGCACGATTGTCAAGATCGATCCCGACACGGGGAACTGGGGGCCTCTTTTCAACGCGCCATACGGGACGCAGTTCGCCGCGGTAGGAAGCTACCTGTTCATACCGATTAAGGATGCATCGGGCGGTTTTGCAATTGTGGACGCGGCAAGCGGAAAAACGGTGGACCGGGTAACGAGCAGGGAGGGCGAGCCGTCCGCGCTCACGGTTTCAAGTGGTATCACTCTTGTTCCTTCGACGGATACGCTCGTGGCGTTCGGAAACGGCAAATTCCTGGGAACGGTCAGTGCTATTTATGAAGAGCCTGGCGCCGGGATAAAAGAAACGGCTCGAGAAGAGACGAGTGCCACCATGCGCGAGGCGGTACCCGGGAAAGTCGAAACGGGCCCGTCCCAGCAAAGACCTGAAGGCGGCGAAACAGGCGGAATCGTCGGAGGTCCGGCAACCGGAAGAAAGGCTAAGGAAGCGCTCACAGAAGGACCGGCAGCCGAACCCGGGGGTGGAGAAGCACTTGCAGCAGGGCAGAAGCCCGAACCCGGGGCCGAGAAAACACTTGTAGAAGGACAGACAGCCGAAGTGGAGGGTAAACAACCATCCGCTGCGCCCGCAAAACCCGCGGAAGGTATAAGCACGAAACCCGAAACAGCGACCATCAGGGGCGAGGTTCGGGAAAAGTACACGGGACGGCCTTTGAGTGGCACTGTTGAGGCAACAACGAAACGTGAAGACGGTGCCGTCGAGAGAAGGGAGAAGGAATTCAGCGGCGGCAGTTTTGAAATCGAAGTGCCGAAAAAGGGCTTTTCCGACCTCATCATATCATCGAGCGGGTACACCTTCGAAACCATCACGCTTCCCGATGAGAAGGCGATCGACGACCTGTCGACAGAGCCGCTCGAGATATCCCTTTCACGGGCCGAAACGGGCCAGAAGCTCACGGTGGGGAGCATACACTACCGGACGGGGAACGCGAACCTGGAGCCGAACTCGATACCGACGCTGCAGAACCTCCTGCAGATGATGCAGGAAAATCCCTCTATACGAATCACGATAGCCGGGCACACCGATTCGACGGGCGACAGCGCATTCAACATGAAGCTTTCGAAGATGCGGGCGAACTCGGTGGCCGACTGGCTCATCAAGAACGGTGTTTCATCGACCAGGCTCAACACGACCGGGTACGGGGATACAAAACCGGTTGCCTCGAACGATACCGAAGAGGGCAGGCGAAAAAACAGGAGAACGGAGATCACGATTCTTGAATAGATTCTGTAACTCGTGCGTGCTTTCGGTATGCACCAGGCACCCATGAGGTCGTACAAAAGAAGAGGTGTTTGCCCGGAATAAATTCCTGCACGAAACCGGCCTGTACGAGGTGGATAAAATGCGCGGAGAACGGCGTTTGTTTGTTACGGTTGCTGCAATTGCCGCGATGGGACTTCTTACCTACTGGTTATACAGGCGGTTTCACGTGGTTTTTTTCTTTCTTTTTCTTCCGCTCGGGGGCCTTGGCGGATCGTTTATCGCCGGCATATTCGGGAAAAACCGCGGGCGGCAGATGAAGGAGTACGACGAGCACAACTACACGGTCGAGACCGAAAACTACGATGAAGACTCCGGGGATGATACGGGGCAAGGCCGACCGGGCTGACGAACGATCGTGGGCAGCAGGCCAGGCAAACGGATGCATTTCGGCCGACACGCCGTGGCAAACCTGCTGCCGGGCAAGGGGCTTTCACAACCCGAAAGCCCGGGCGAAAAACATCCTCCATACAATACGGCTAGCGGTCTATACCGTTCATCTTCTCGAATACGAGGGCAAGGGCGTGTGTCCCCTGCTTCCCCAACCCGAGGGCCTTCGCCGACAGGTAGAACTGATGCGCCAGGGAAAGCCCCGGCAGGCACAGGTTCATCCTCTTCGCCTCGTCGAGCGCGATGCCCATGTCCTTTATAAAGTGCTCGATAAAAAAGCCCGGGTCGAAATTCCTGGCGATGATGCGCGGCCCCAGGTTGTTGATGGTCCAGCTCCCTGCGGCGCCGCTTCCGATCGCCCCGATGACCTGCTCCATGTCGAGCCCGGCCCTGTACGCGTAGAGGAGGCACTCCACCGCCCCGATCATGGTCGTGGCTATGTGTATCTGGTTTACCATCTTCGTATGCTGGCCGCTGCCCGCCCCCCCCATGTAGGTGATGTTTTTGCCCATGAGCTGAAACAACGGTAAAACGGCTTCGAAGACCTGCCTGTCGCCGCCGCACATGATCGAAAGCGCCGCATCCCGCGCTCCGATATCGCCGCCTGAAACAGGCGCATCGAGCGAGCGGAGTCCCCGCTTATTTGCCTCATCGTATATCCGCTTCGCCAGGTTCGGGCTGCTGGTGGTCATGTCGACCACTATACCGCCCTTATTCAGGCCTTCCAGCACGCCGCCGGGCCCGAGAATGACCGCCTCGACGTCGTGTGGGTAGGACACCATGGTGAATACGATTTCAGACTGCGCCGCAACAGCCCGCGGCGTTTTGCGCCAGGCCGCCCCTTTTAGTATGAGGCCTTCAGCCTTCGACTTCGTTCTCGTTGTGAGGGACATTGTATGCCCGCCGTCCATGATGTGCCCGCACATCGGGTATCCCATCACGCCGGTCCCGATCCATCCAATCCGCAACTTTTCCATTTTTATTCCTCCGCGAAATACGTATGATGTCCCCTTAATTATAACGAAAAATATTGGGGCGCGTCCGCAATTTCATTGTTATTTCGCTGTTATTTCTATTGAAACTGCTATATATTTTTGCTATTATGATGCTATAAAAGGTACTGAGAAAAGCAGTGAATGCAATTCCTATACACCTGTATGTAAAGGGTCTCAGTGAAGACGCCTGCCTCGAGGCCGCCCGGTACGCGGCCGAAAACTCCGTTTCAGCGGTGTGGATCGATGTATCAGACCGCGGTTCGGTCGATCGGTGTGGTACGTTCGCATCCGAAACCCCGCTTTCGGTAATCGCCGCCGTACACGATACGTCCATGATCGGCGAGGTGCTGGATGCGGGAGTGTCCGGTATTGCCCTGCGCCCTGCGGCAAGATCGGTGCTGATCGAGTATAAAAAAAGGCTTCTTGAGAGGGATATCGATATATACCTTCTTGCAGATTGGCCCGATTGTATTTTGGACGGTGATCCGGGGGCGTTCTTCTCTTTCGTGAACGAGACCGTCGATGCAGTCGAGGCCCTGAAAAACGATGGCATCGACAACGTGTACGTGCATATCCACCACCCGAACCCGGTACTCCTCTTCAACGTGAACCGCTTTGTCAAAAAACGTTTCGGTACACAGCATGTGATATCAATGACGACCGATGCCGTTCGCGAGCAAAGCTTGATTCATAATTCCCTGTCGTTGGGCAGCCTGTTTCATGAGCGCATCGGGGATGTGCTCCTGATTTCCCATGGAGTCGATGCCGGGTATGGCGAGGGGGGACCGGGAAAGGATAAATACGTTGACAGCGAAAGCATAAGCAACGACAGCGAGAGAATCAGCAGCAGGCGCAGCCTCGAATCCCTACAGGAATCGATACTCTTTGCCATAAAGATTCTCGGCTCCTGCAAGCTCTTTCCCAAAGGGTACACCATCATCTCATGCCCGACCTGCGGCCGGTGCAGGCTCAACCTCCTTCATATCACCAGGGAGATCGACAACAGGATGAAGACGCTTGAAGAGCAGTTCAACCGCAAAGGGAAAAAGCTCGAGGATATCGGCGGGATTTCAGTCGCCGTGATGGGGTGCAACGTAAACGGCCCGGGCGAGGCCAGAAACGCCGACATTGGCATTGCGGGGCGGAACAACAAAACCGGAGTGCTCTTCAAAAACGGCAAACCCTTCAAATCCCTGCCGGAAAAGATGCTCGTCAGCGAGCTCATCAAGCATACCAGGGCCATTATCGAGCACAAGTTCGAGACTGTGTGAGATTTATTCATGATGGTTCTTCCATCCGTACGATTTTTCCCGTTTTCTGCTCACCTGTAATTCCCCCAATATAATAAATCAAACCGTTTCCGGGGTCCATACAAATATTATATTATTCTTATACTTTAAATAATACAGACCCGCTTATTTCTACTGTAGCATTCATATTTATGGTTTTATCCATTAGAATTCTGGCATTTTGTACCAGAATTTCGAATACAAATGACTATATTATACTACATTGCCGTAATATTACATACTTTAGGTAAAAACCATTAGGTAAGTGATAATTTTCAACTTCTAAGATTGACAAGTTTACTTACCTATATTTGATGGGATTTACGGTTTTGCCCAACGTTCAACCTCTATGCCGAGTGTATCTGCCTGAAACTGCATGAGAAAATCGCTCCTTGTTGCTCCTCCATCTACACGAAGCGACCGGGCTTTTACTCCTGAGTCAGCCTCCATCGCTTCGAGGACATCCCTGGTCTGATACGCAATAGACTCCATCGCACTCCGGGCTATGTGTTCTCTGCAAGGATCTCTTCATCCCAGGTAAGGGTATGGATATTTAATAGAAGCGTACGTGACGCATTTGAATAATCGGTGACATGATACTTGCCTTTACTGAGATTCCAGATGATCCAGGAATCGATATTTCCCATACAGATGTTATGATTCTCAATCTTTTTTTTTTGCGCCTTCAACGTTATCCATAATCCACATTATTTTTTTCGCAGAAAAATACGCATCGATAACGAGGCCGGTTTTCTTTTTTATGGAATTTTCGTAACCCTTCCTTTTCAAATCATCACAAATGCCTGTAGATCTTCGGCACTGCCAGCAGATTGAGTTATAAATTGGCCGTCCCGTATCCCTTTCCCAGAGGATGGTACTCTCCCGCTGATTTGTTATACCGATAGCAGCGATCTCTCTGGATTAACCTTCCCCTTCCTGCATGCTTCTTCCGTACAAGCGAGAACGGTCTGCCAGATATCATCCGGATCGTGCTCGACCCAACCTGGATGCGGATAAAACTGCCTGATCTCACGATAGCCATTGAATGGATCTCACCATCATGATTGAACAGTATAACGCGGGTACCTGTTGTTCCCTGATCGATGGCCATAATATACTTTTTGTTCATGGTTACTCCCCCGAAGTATTAGTCGGCTTTACGAGGACATTTTCGAGATCTATACCTGTGACATCCCTCACACCTCCATGCCATATCTGTTCTCTTATTTGAAGTTACTTAGAAGTGGTCTACGTACCTGACGGCATACATCCCTGGGGACCGAATATCATGAAGTAACTTCGCGAGAAGTTACTTAGAAGCATCTATCTGAAACGAAAAATATTATCTACAATCTCATCTCCCTTCCCCTCAAAAAATCAGCGGGTTTCGCAGGCGGATATAGATGTTTTCACCCTCTTTGAAATGCCGGCCTGCATCGGTTTGGGCCATGAGTGCCGTACCTTCGGCTCTAATCCCATAGATGAACCGGTCGCCGAGATAGGTTGCTATCTTCACCCGGGCAGGAATACTTCCGGGTAATTTCTTCTTTGAAAGCTCAACGTTGTGGTGCCTGACCATGATGGTGATGTTTTTCTTACCCGGACTTACTCTGCTCTCAATTTCAACAACGCTGCCGCCTATCCTTACAAAGCAGGCGCCGTTTTTTATATCCACCACTTCACCGGATATGAAGTTGGACTTTCCAATGAATGCGGCGACGAATTCGTCCCCGGGATTGTTGTATATCTCGTGCGGAGTGCCCACCTGCCTGGCGCGCCCTTCGTTCATGACCGCAATTCGTTTCGACATCACCATCGCTTCGCTCTGGTCATGCGTGACGTAGACGATGGTGACGCCGATCCTGTTCTGAAGCTCCTTCAGCTCAAAACGCATCTCCTCCCTGAGCTTGGCGTCCAGGTTCGAAAGCGGCTCATCCAGAAGGAGCACTTCAGGGTCCATAATCAGGGCCCGTCCGAGTGCAACCCTCTGCTGCTGGCCCCCGGAGAGCTCGTGGGGGTACCTCTTCTCGTACTCTTCGAGCTTCAGCAGACGAAGTACTTCGCGGACGTGCGCCCGCACATCCCTGTCTGAAAGCTTCTTTATCTTGAGAGGGTATCCGACGTTGCCGAACACAGTCATATGCGGCCACACGGCATAGGATTGAAACACCATGCCAAGGCTTCTCTTTTCAGGCGGCACGAAGTGCTTCTGATCACCGGATGAAACGAGGCGATCCCCGATAAATATCTTTCCATCCATCACGTGGATAAAGCCTGCCACACAGCGAAGCAGTGTCGTCTTTCCACACCCGGACGGTCCGAGCAGGGTAAAAAACTCACCGTCGGCTATTTCTATCGAAAAATTCGATACCGCCGTGACGTCTCCGTACTTCTTCGTCACATTCTGAAGAACAACCCCCGCCATACCACACCTCAATTCGAATTATTCCTATAACTATCCAGATGTGAATCATCCGGCAGAACCGTCGCACTATCACGGCTTTCGGGTTTACCCTGGCCCACAGAATCGATCACACCGGGCTTATCCCCCCCCCGGAGGCCCTTCTCACAATAAGATTCAGTGTCAGCACCACAACGATGAGGATAAGCGCGAGGGCACTCGTTTCGAGCACGAGTCCCTCCTGCGTCATGTTGTACACCGTAACACCGATCGTCTCCCTCCCGGCCGAATAGAGCAGTATCGACAGGGTAAGCTCGGTGAGGGCCGGCATGAACACCAGAAACCATCCCGAAAATATGCCCGGTTTTATCAGGGGAATCAGTATATCCATCACTGCCTTTTTCTGCGACGCGCCTGATATTCTTGCGGCCTCGGCGAGCGAGGTATCGATCTGCTTGAACGACGCACTTATTGTGCGCATGGGAAAAATCATGAATCGGGCGATATAGGCGATCATGATTATCCATATGGTGTTGTAGATAGAAACACCGAGCACCGGCTTGATCCACGCGAGAATCATCGACAGCCCGATAACGGTACCCGGTATCGCGTAGGGGGCGCTTACGATATAGTCTATCAGCCTCCTGCCCCGCATCTCGGTATATCTGGCGGCATAGGTGAAAATGATTGAAAGAAAAACAGTGGTCGATGGTACAACCAGGGCGAGCATGAAGCTGTTTCTGAATGCACGCCACACAACCGGCACGCTGAACAAAACGTATTTGAAATTGCCCAGGGTGAAATTGCTCAATTTCGGCGAAAGACCGAGCGCCTTTGTGACCGAGGTCACTATTATGGCTGCAATCGGCGAAACGATGACAAAGAGTATAAAAAGCCAGATGAGAACCGCTGCAGGCATCCTGAACGCCCCGAGGTCAATTACCGAAAACCCGGATGCCTTGCCGGTGATGACGGCGAACTTTTCCCTGCGTGTTACGAAGTTCTGAACAAAAAGCCCGATAACGCCGATTGCGATCAACAGCATCGACATTGCGGACGCGAGGTTGAAGTTGTACTTGGTTCCGTAGCTTCCGATATAGAGAAATATCTTCGTGGTCAGTACGAGGTAGCCCTTCGGGATACCTAATATCGCCGGTATGCCGAACATCGAAGACGATGTCACAAACACGATAACCGCAGCGCCGCCGATTGCCGGCAGCATCACCGGAAGAGTGATGTCCCTGATGACCCTCAGCTTGCTCGCTCCCGAAATCCGTGCCGCCTCCTCAAACGTAGGATCCATCCTTTCGAAGGCCTTTGTGATGCTGATATACACGAGGGGATAGGTGTATATTGTAGACACGATGATGATCCCGTACTGCCCGTATATATCGATCGGCGGGTTTTCAAGACCAAAGAGGCCCATCAGTATCTTGTTGAGGTAGCCCACCGGGCTCAGAAGCTGCATCCACGCAAACGCGCTGATGAAGGGAGGGATGAGGTAGGGAATAATGAGCACGATCCTGAAAAAATTTTTCAGGTAAACGTTCGTTCTCGTCACAATCCAGGCTAAAATAACCCCCGTAAATACGGCGATAACCGTAACAAATACCGCGATATACACGGTATGCCACAGGGCGACGAGGTTTGTTGTTTTACTGAGGATCTCACCAAGATTGCGGAGGGTGGGGCTTCCCTCCCGGGCAAAGCCGATGATAAGGAGCTTGCTGAACGGGTATATAAACAAAACGGCAAGGAACACAAATATCAGAAGCGCGAACATCGACCGTCTGAACATCATACAAAAAACGCTCCGTCCCCTGTAAAATAGGCAGATACACTTTCAAACATAATAGGTTCAAATCTATAGGGCTCGCGCAATAGTTTTTGTTCTTTACAGCCGTACGGCGAGCCCATTCAGTCAACTACAGGCGTCTACATAACACCCATTATCTCTCCCCACTTATTCCTGATCTCATCGCGGTTCTGCTCCAAATACTGCCAGTCGGTTTTCAGTATTTTGATATCCGCGGGAGAAGGTACGCCCTTCGGGAGAGGAACATTTTTATTCAGAGGAAGATACCCGTGGCTGACAAGAACCTTCTGTCCTTCCACACCGAGCACAAAGTTTACAAACGCCTTTGCAAGCTCGGGATTCTTTGATTTGGAGATGATCCCCATGGGTGTCGGAATGTAGATTGCACCGTCCTTCTGGTACACATAGGCAACGGGCGACCCCTTTTCGATCAGGTCCCTTGCCATGAAGTCTATGGTTATCCCTATGTAGTACTCACCGGTTGCGATATTGCGTGCGACTCCGCCGTTTCCCTTTACGATTTTGCAGTCGTTGGCGGCAAGCTTCTTGTAGTAGTCCCAGCCGAAGCTCGGGTCCTTTGACAGTGTTGTGACCTGCGTGAGGGTAGCGCCTGAATACAGCGCGCTCGCGGAGCCGACCTTGCCCTTGTACGCAGGGTCAAGAAGGTCTTTCCAGCCGTACACCGGTTTTTTCACCCTGGTCGTGTTGTAGGCGATAATCTGGTAGATCAGCCGCGCCTCATAGGCCATGCCGTCCATGTAGACGAACTTCTGGGGGATGTTCTTCGCCTCAGGCAGGTCCACCTTCAGAAGAAGCCCCTTCTTCCCGAGGTCCTCGAACACCGCCATATCCGCAAACCAGAGAACATCGGCGCGTATCGAATCGGCCTGCATCTCAGCCTGCAGCTTTGCGGTAACTTCAACTGTTCCAGAACGGTAAATCTCGACCTTCGTCTTTTTGAACTGTTTCATGAAGGCGTTAGCAACATCCTGCACATCTGTAAGCGTCTCCGAGGTATACAGGGTGATGCTCCCTTCCACCTGTGCCTGGGCCTTCTGCGCTCCTGCAAAGGGAAACGCAAACAGGCAAACCGATACCGTCAACACAAAAATAAAGACAAGATACTTTTTCATACGATTTCCTCCTGAATGATGGGGTATTTACACCGGCAAGCGGCACACTCTCCGCGACATATGCGCAGGGGTTATACCTGCTTACCGACGATATTATCTGGGAACAAAGCGTTCGGACAACCCTGATAGTATAGCAGGTTTATCCTTTTCTGCAAGCAGGAATGGAATAAATAGTCTATCACATCTTCAAGAGATTCAACATCCAGGTCTTTATGTTCCATGCCAAAGCAGTAATCTTTAAATACAATTGTGTTTTTTGGTATGTTGTAATTCACTACTATTCAAACACTTAGGTGGTTTTTTGTCAAGAGCTTTTTCCTTATCGCTTAATTCGGGTATAAAGGTTAGATATTTAATTTCCGGTCGATATATGTAGAATAATCTTTAATTATGGGACGATATTCTTCATTCATTAAAGGTGAAGAAATCATAAAATCAGCTGTTGAACGATTGCAAGCGATAGGAACATTATATAGAACAGCTATGCGCAGTACAGCCTTCACATCAACATCATGGGGAAGTGGCTGCATTGGATCCCAGAAAAAAACGATAAAATCGATTTTCCCATCTACAATCATCGCACCCAACTGCTGATCTCCTCCCAATGGTCCTGATTTCAATTTAGTAATTTTATTTTTTAAAACACTATCTTTCCCAATCTTTTTAATCAAAGCTTCTTCCACCAATTTGCCCGTCGTACCTGTACAGATCAGTTTATGCTTTGAGAGAAGATCCCAATTCCATTCAACCCATTCAACCATATCTTTCTTTCTACGATCATGGGCGACCAACGCAATGTTTTTAGCACTTTCCATTAAATCCTCACGCGCATATAATTTTCTAATTTGAAACAGAGAAAAAGTATAGCAAAATAACATTGAATAGAGTATAAATTACAAAAAAACATATAAAATGAATATAAATAAATTCGATAAAGCCTATAGGTCCACTTATTAAATGTACTGAATATTTTTTTAAAAGGATATACCATAGGTCATGAAATCCCTTTTTTCGCTGGATTTCAACCCTGAGTCAGGCAAATAACAATGAGTTCATTCACCGACATGGATATTTATTGAGTGTACCCTCAATATCTTTGCATTTTCCGCTTATTTCAATAGAATTGCAAAAAGTATGCTCAGTCCATACATTACAAACCGAAAACCTGATAGACATTCTAGGGCTTCCCCCGGATACACCAGAATCAACAAAACTCTACAGCCTGGAAGACGTGGACGAATCGCCAACCGTGAAAGCGGTGAGAACAGTGTTGGCGGTGTATACTACGTATACCCGATGAGTTCAGAAATTTCCCTGAGGTGCTGAATGCTTTTTTTCAAACCCTCTCCACCTGCATCGTTCCAGTACACCTCGAGGCAGAAAATGCCGCTATAGAAGCCTTTCAGGAAAGTTAAAATCTCACGGGTCTGAAGCTTCCCCTCGCCCATCGGTATGTGTATTTCATGCCGATTCAGGTCGCTTATGTGAATATGCCGTATGCGGTCGCGAAGCGCAGTATAGAATGAAACGACCTTTTTCACATCCCCCAGGTGCGCTACATCCATCGTGATAAAAAGCTCGTCGTCATTTCCTGAAAAAAAATCGATAAAATCTTTTCCGTTCACCATCACCTCTTTTCCGGTGTCTTCTATGTTCTCGATCAAGACCGTCACATCTTTTTTCCTGCCATATAAAAATAACTCGTGAAAGACCTCCCGCTGCATATCTGAAACTTCCAGCCGGCCCTGCCGCACGAAGCTCTTTCTTCCGGGATGGATGGTGATAATCCGCGCGCTGATTTCATGCGCAAGGTCGATGGACCTCTGTACCTGCCTCATGCTGAACCGGCGCACCTCCCCTGAGATCGAGGTGATATTCAGGTCCCAGCTTGCCGCATGTACTGTCGGCACAATACCGGTTTTTTCGAAGGCCTTTCGTATCTGGACGGTGCTATCGCTGTTCATGAAGTAGTGGTCTGCCCAGAGCTCAAACGAGTATACATCAAGCTCTTTTGCAAAATGAATCCCTGGTACGGGGCTCATTTTCCACACACTCGTCGAAGCAAAACCGATCTTCATACATCAGGCTCCAAAGGCTCAAATGTTTTACGCAATTTCTTTCTCCGGAGAGTTTAAAGAAAACCGCCTGGCGGTTGCAATCCTTTCAAAAATAGTTACACGTGTGGAATATCGAGCTCGTCGAGAAGCATATTGCATAACCGCAGGTTTTTGATCCTGTCGGCGGCCATGAGAGATATGCGGATCGTATCCCCTATGCCGTTCAGCAGGAGAATACCGAGTCCCGCGATCGAGCGGATGATCCCCTCTTCCCCGTACCCGGATTCGGTAATCCCGATGTGGAGGGGGTAGTCCACCTTTGCGGAGAGCGACTTGTTCGATTCGACTGTGAGGTCGATATCGGAGGATTTCAGCGAGATTACGGTGTCGTAAAAGTCGTGCTTTTCAAGGAGCGAGATCTCGTGCAGAGCGCTTTCCACCATACCTTCTGCGGTGATACCGCCGTACTTCTTGACGATGTTCTTCTCCAGAGAGCCGCTGTTCACCCCGACCCGTATCGGAATCCTCCGTTCCTTGGCAGCCGACACCACGACCAAAATCTTCTCTGGGCCGCCGATGTTTCCGGGGTTTATCCTCAGCTTGTCGATACCGTTTTCCATTGCAATCAATGCGAGCCGGTGGTTGAAGTGTATATCAGCGACGAGCGGTATGCTGATCTGCTCCTTGATATGCTTGATGGCCCGCGCCGAGGCCATGTCTAAAACCGCGACCCGTATCAGCCTGCAGCCGAATTCTTCGAGCCTGTGTATCTGGGCGATCGTTTCATCGATGTTCGCCGTGTTCGTGGATGTCATCTCCTGAACAACAACGGGATGATCTCCGCCGATAACAAGGTCCCCGACTTTCACCTCGCGCGTCTTTTTCCGACTGATGTGCAGGAAGTCGCGGAGTCCGGACAGATCGATCCCCTCAAACTCCTCCTTTTTCACGGGCTGCCTCCTATTCTTTTTTTCCCGCCCATGTACCCGACAAGCACATCAGGTATACGTACACTGCCGTCCTCCTGCTGGAAGTTTTCAAGAATCGCGATGAGAAGCCGTGGCGACGCAACCGCCGTGTTGTTGAGCGTAAACGGAAACTCGTTTTTCCCGGACTTTGACCGGTATCGGATGCGGGACCGGCGTGTCTGGAAATCGCCGAAGGATGAGCAGGAGTGCGTTTCACCGTAGGAGTCCCTGCCCGGCATATAGCACTCGATGTCGTGCTTCTTCACCTGCCCGAGCCCCATCTCGCCTGTGCATACCTCGACCACCCTGTAGGGAAGCCCGAGAATCCTCACGATCTCCTCCGAGTTTTCCAGAATCTCCCGGTGGAGTTTATCCATCTCTTCCGGGTCGTTTCTGCATATCACCACCTGCTCGACCTTCTGAAACTGGTGCACCCTGTACAGGCCGCGCACATCCTTGCCATAGCTTCCAGCCTCACGCCTGAAGCAGGTGGTGTAGCCTGCATAACGTATGGGAAGATATTTCTGCTCCAGCAGTTCTCCCATGTGATACGACACGAGCGTCACCTCGGAGGTGCCGATGAGAAAAAGCCCGTCCTTCTCGATCGAATACGCCTCTTCGCGGCCGACCGGGAAATAGCCGGAACCGACCATGCACTCTTCCCGGACGAATACCGGGGTAATCATCGGCGTAAATCCGCGCCTATCAAGAAAATCGAGGGCGTAACGCATGAGCGCATTTTCCAGGAGGGCTGCATCACCTTTCAGGTAGTAGCACCTGCTCCCTGCAACGCGGACTCCCCGCTCGATGTCGATAAGATCGTGCTCGAGACCGAGCTCGACATGGTCTTTCGGGCTGAATGCAAACGAAGGGATATCCCCCACCCGCTTGATCTCCACATTGTCTGCCTCGTCCTTCCCGACTGGGACATCCTCCATAGGCGGATTGGGCACACGCAGTAAAAGTTCATTTCTCTTTTCCTCGATCAATCTCAGCTTCTGCTCATCATCCTTGATCGACCGGGAAAACGATTTGAGCTCGGCCTGCAGGGCCTCCCGTTTGTTACTTACGGTACTTTTATCAGAGGCACCATGGGTACTTTCAGCACTTTCAGTACTTTCAGTACCTTCGGCACCTGCGGCACCTGCGGCACCACGGGTTCCCTTGAGCTGCTTCGACTTTTGCCCGAGCTCCTTCCTCCGGGTATCGATCGACGACTGTATGCGGCGTCTCTCTTCATCGAGCCGCAATATTTCGTCAATATCCGCATCAAACCCCTTTTTCTCGGCTCCCTTTGTAAACAGCCCGGGGTCCTCTCGAAGCTTCCTTATGTCAACCATCTTCATCCGCCTTCTTCAGTAGTATGATCTCGTCACCGCTTGATGCCCTGAAGGAGTCCTTTGCGCTCCCGCCGTTTACACCGATTTCGAGATACCCGCGCGAGCCGATGAGCGCAAGGGGGTAGCCGCTCACACCCTGGGCGTAGGTCTCTCGAAGCCTGCCCACCGGTTTTATCTCTCCTCCGGTTTTGAGAAAAATTTCGTCCTCCTCACTCACATCCGCACCGCGAATATTGGAGATGAGATTGCCGAATCGATCGATATAGATGACCTCGCCGGTCGTCTGCCCGGCTTCACGCAAAGGCTGCGGCAAAGATAACTCCACCATCGACTTTTTCGGCACCGTGGCCTCATCAAGTGGAATACCCTCCAGCACACAGGCGACAAACGGCGCAAAAACATCTCGTCCGTGAAACGTACTGCTCACCCCGTTTTCGAGAATGGTGCGCACCACGCTGTTGTCCGGAAATACGTGTTCGAGTAAACCAGAAAATCGTTCTCTCAAGAGGGCTCGAATCTTTCGTATACCTGCCTTCTGGGCGGTTTCGAATAGTATCCCGTTGTCCGGGCCGATAAATGTGTATTCTTCGCTTTCTATCAGGATGATATCACGGAGAGTCCCGACACCCGGGTCTACTACTGCAAGGTGCAGCGTATGCTGCGGAAAGTACGCAAAGGATCCGGCCAGCACAAACGAGGCTGCCCGGATATTGCCCGGTTCAACTCCGTGTGTTATGTCGATTATATACGCATCCCCGCACAATGCACTGATAACCCCTTTCACTTCGGCAACATAGGAGTCGTTCAACCCGAAATCCGACGTAAAAGTTACGATTTTTCTCATGGCGCACCGCAATGAAGGGGAGATGTACACTACTATATACCAAGGTTTATTCTGAAAATCAAACAGAAACGGAGGAGAGGATGTGCATGGGTTCAGGTGCAGCATGTATTAATCTCAATGCTGCGACGCTACCCTCAGAGACAGGGGTAATTGAGGAAATAAAGCCGATTCATTCCTTCAGGAATCTGAACTTCGGTGGATGATTTCGTAAAATCAAAGGTATGTGTAAGAGACGCAGGACATTCTTTAGCTATGGATTGCTTTCTTGATGACATATGCATACAAAGGCCCCGTCACTTCGACATATCATTCGGCTGCCTTATGTCCGATATCGACTGGTACGCAATAGTTGAAAAGAAGCAGTTATGCAGCCTTGAACCGACCGTGATTCTTTCCTTTTGTCATCTGATAATACGCAATAATCGCATTCAGATTTGTCTCAAAAGCTTCATCGCTCACAAGGCGGTACGGATTGAATTTTTCCTTCTGTCCAGTTACTTTTTTCTCGAGTTTTTTAACCATGTTAGTAACCATCTTCTTTCCTCTCTCAACTGTATTTATATGAGAACCATACAAATATTCATTATTAGTATGAATCTATATATTATTAAGCAACTTCTGTGCCATTGAAACTATAAAGCTGTTGTTTTAATGTATTATCTCTTTATATTCAAGAATTTACGTTCCCCATGCCGGTTATCTGCAAACAGAATTTCGTGCTTAAAAAAATCGTGTCGAAATGAGACAGCAGGGCGTTTTACTGTATCACCTTTACTCGTTCACCATTCGCATGGGCTGTCCCGTCGCTTCGAGAACAGAGAGCCAGAGCGGGTCTTCAGGTGATAACCGTTTCTTCTGCATGGTTGCAAGATGAATCGGAACGTGTGTAAACTGACCGTTCCAGAGCCCCACAATCATGCCGGTTTTGCCGGCCATTCCGGCATGAACAGCATTCTGCGCAAGCTGCATGCAGTATATTGAATCATGTGCATTGGCAGGTACCGAGCGCACCAGGTAACTCGGATCTATGTATTTGAGGTTGACGTAGATGTCGGTATTCTTGAAATACTTTTTTATCTCGGTCTTGAGAAATATTCCGATGTCTCCCAGAACAGGGTTCCCGGAGTCATCCTTTCGATCAAATTGGTCTTGAACATACTGCTGCCCCGCCCCCTCGGCTACGATTATAACCGCATGTCCCCGTTCACCAAGGCGACGCTCGAGCACGCTGAAAAACCCCATCGGCCCTTCGAGGTCGAAAGGAACCTCAGGGATGAGCACATAGTTGACCTCATTCAGCGCAAGGGCGGCGTTTGCCGCGATAAAGCCGGACATCCTGCCCATCACCTTGACGAGACCTATTCCGTATGGCGCTCCAACTGCTTCTGTATGCGCGCTTCTTATCGCCTCCGCAGCAATAGAAAATGCCGTTTCCAACCCGAAGGTTTTTTCCACGTACGATATATCGTTATCGATGGTTTTGGGTACCCCGATAACTGATATGCGCTGTCTCCGCTTCTTGATCGATTCGTATATCTTTTCTGCACATGTAAGCGTCCCGTCCCCCCCGATAGTAAAGAGGATAGAGATATTCATCCGCTCCAGGCAGTCGACAACTTCCCCGACATCCTGATGGCCTCTGGATGAACCGAGTATGGTGCCTCCCTTTTCATGTATATCCTCAACCGTATTTGGACTCAGCTCGACCGGCTCCAGACCATACTTCGGAATAAAGCCCCTGAATCCATACCGGAACCCGGAAATCGACCTGACACCATACCGGTAGTACAGGCTCATGACAAGCGAACGGATGACATTGTTTATTCCCGGGCAGAGGCCGCCGCAGGTGACGATACCCACTTTTGTCTTTGCCGGATCGAAGTATATTTTCTGGCGCGGTCCAGCCTTTTCAAAAGCCAGAATCTGTTTGCCGCGCTCCAGCCTGTCGAGTATTTCAGATCTGTTATGATAAAAAACGACCGTATCCGAATCATTGACATAGTTCGCGATATTATCTCCGTACACCGTCGAGAGTCCGAGCGAGGAACCGATCTTTGCCGCGCCGAGGGTATCAATCATCAGGTCCTGTTCGGGAATATCCAGCTTTTCCATATGTATTTCTCCATACTATTCGTTTCTCACTTAATACCGCATCTTTCAAACATGTCCCGCCACACCTTATCATAGCGGTTTTCAAGCTGCTTTCGGGTTTGATCGATGCCGTCTGCAACATCAGTTTTGAGGGCAAAGTAAAACTTTATCTTCGGCTCCGTTCCGGAGGGCCTCACCGATATCTTGCTTGTTGATGTGAAGAACTGCAGTACATTGGACACTGGAAACCCTGTCATAGGATCTTCCCTTTTTTCAGTCGCTGCAATCTCTTTCTGCCGTAGATAATCCCGTATACGGACAACAGGCTCTCCCGCAATACTATCCGGCGGACTTTCTCGCAACTCCGACATTAGTGCTTTGATCTTTTCAGCACCTTCAGCACCTTTGAGCATTACGGATTTCTGAAACTCCAGATACAATCCGTACTTCCGGTAGATTTCGTGAAGCATTTTCAGCACGGAGCCGTATGCCCCGATCCCGTACTTTACCAGTGTCAATGCGAGCACGGACCCTATCACCCCATCCTTATCCCGCACGAATGTATCAGCCAGGTAGCCGTAGCTCTCCTCGAACGCATATATAAAATTATGGCTTTTTTCAGCCTCGAACTCCCGCATCTTCGCTGCAATGTACTTGAAACCGGTGAGCACATCTGTTTCATAGATACTGAAATCATCGCATATATCGTTAACGAGCTCTGTCGAAACGATGGTCGAAATGATGGCCGGGGAAGAGGGCATCAAATTCGAGGCACTGTAGGATGTTGCAATGAGGTAGGCGAGCAAACACCCGATCTGATTGCCGTTGAGGGTGACAAACACACCGTTTTCATCCGGAACTGCAAGCCCCATACGGTCACAGTCCGGATCCGTGGCAATCACAATTTCCGCCCCCTCTTTTTTTGCGCGCTCGATCGCCCTCATCAGGGCAACGGTTTCTTCCGGATTGGGTGAGGGTGTCGTGGGAAAATTACCGTCCGGAACACTCTGCGCCTCTTCGCAGATCACCGAATTGCGGCCGCTCGTTTGCGCAAGTGCGCGGGGCACAAGTGTAATGCCGGTTCCATGAAGGGGAGTGTACACGGCCTTGATCTCCTTCTTGAGCCCTGCGATGACATCTTCGATACCCCTCTCGAGCTTTTCGGTAAAGCCCTTTACTTTTTGCAGATAGATATTTTCAACCGTTTCGTCAAGCTCCCGGATAAGGCCTTTTTTTTGTGCTTCTCCGTATGAAATGCGCCTGACTCCGCCTGCCATACCCACCCTGCCGACACATGCAACTATATCTGCGTCATACGGTGCAACAACTTGAGAGCCGTCATCAGAATACACCTTGTACCCATTGTACTCCTTCGGGTTGTGCGATGCGGTAATAACAATGCCTCCTGCTGCATTCAGGTGCCGTACGGTGAATGAGAGCAGCGGTGTTGGTCTTAACTCCGGAAAGATATACACCTTTATTCCGTTTCCCGCCAGAACACTCGCTGCCTCTTTGGCAAAAAGTTTTGAATTATTTCGGGAATCATACGCTATGGCGACGCCCCGTTTTTTAATCTCATGAGCCGGGCTGCTGAGGAGATAATCGGCAAACCCCTGTGTCGCAGCACCCACCGTGTAGACGTTCATGCGGTTGATTCCCGCACCCATAATGCCGCGCATGCCGCCGGTACCGAATTCAAGCTCCTTGTAAAACCTGTCGAAAATCTCCTTTTCATCACCCCTGTCAATCAGGTCCTGTATCTCTCTTCGCGTATTCTCATCAAAGGGAGGGGCTGTCCATTGTCTGGCCTTTCGCATAATTTCCTCGTTCATCTAAACCCTCCAAAACTGTGGGGTAGAATTCCCCCTATAATCAGTAAGTATCGCTGTAGTGCAAGTTTAAATAAAAAGAGCGTGAAATTCAAGATTATTTGACAAACAACCTGTTCAGTGTTACATTAACCGAAAAATTTTGTGAGGATACAGGATGAAACAGGAAGAACTAAAGTATACGAAGGACCATCTGTGGGTTCACACCGAAAGTGAAACTGCGACAATCGGTATTACAGATTACGCACAGCAGGAGCTCGGCGACATTGTTTTCGTTGAAATGCCTGAAACGGGAAGCGAAACAAAAAAAGGCGAAACATTCGGAACGGTCGAATCGGTAAAATCGGTTTCGGATCTTATCGCACCCATCTCCGGTGAGGTTATCGAAACGAACAAAGTTCTCGAGGATACCCCCGAAACCATTAATAGTTCACCCTTTGACGAGGGATGGATTGTCAAGGTGAAGATGGCGAACAAGGAAGATCTCATCGACCTTATCGATTATTCTGCATACAGCAAATTTCTTGAATCAGAAGGCTGAATGGGGTTCGCTGATCAGCGGTGGAGGCCTTGCTCGAGCTCAATGATCTCTTTTTTTAAAGAATCGGCTCTTTCGTAATCTTCGAGAAAGATGGCGAGGAATTTCTGCTTGTACAGATTTACCAGGCGATCTACCGTCA
>CAZGJW010000048.1:0-19867 GCA_964525675.1 uncultured Spirochaetota bacterium | reverse complement strand
TTAATACCGAATTCCTTTTCAATCCAAACAGACAGTTCTCTATTGATCCTTATCAGAGTACGGTTTCCTGGAGAGCCTTTGGCATCCCACCAATCAAGTTCAGGCTTATCCTGCGGATGCGAAACTGCGATAACCAGAGCTGATTTGGCTTCTGGAGGCCATTTTATTTCAGTGAAATCTGCCAACTCCAGACCAGAACCAACTTTGACTATTTCCATATCGATTTTTTTAAAGATTCTATGGGAGGGTGATTTCTTAAGGTGTTCAACACTCGCGATACCTGCCACTGCAGCTCCCATTTCCTTAGCCTTCTCAATGATCTGAGTGCTTCTCCCCGAAGTCATTGATGATTCTCCTCAACAATATTGATAGAAAAAATTATATCTTCAGTTTGCCGGGAATACCATGTAAAACGTGATTTTTAGATAAAACAGGGAATAGCGAATCTCATCCATCCAAGAATCCTTCAAATACATGCTATTTTCCTATTCAATAATATTACGCTATAAAACTATATCAAGAAAAACCGTAATAATCTCACATTAAAGGGAATTATTGCAGCAGCAAGCAGAGGATGTATTGAGCCTGCAAAAGCTGCCTAGTCAAGCGGCATTATCCGTCCAGATAATATCAACGATATCTTTAAAAACATCTTTTTACTTTTTCCTGATAAGGGCGAGCGCGATCTTTTCTGCGGTTATGGGCATGGATTTTATTCGTATTCCGAGCGCATCCTCAACGGCATTTGCGACCGCCGGTGCGACCGGTATCATCGTATGCTCGGCAACTCCGCGCGCGCCGAACGGGCCGTCATGCTGCGGCACCTCGACAATTATCGGGATGATTTTTTCGGGGATGTCGAGTGCGGTCGGTATTTTATAATCTGAGAAGTTCGGGTTCAACAGCTTCCCGTTCTCATCGAAACGGATATCCTCGTACAAAACGGTTGCAAGTCCCTGCAGGAACCCTCCGATTATCTGGTGTTTCACGAGATCCGGGTTGAGTGCCTTACCGGCATCGATCGCCTCGGCTGCCTTCAGTACCCGCATTTTTCCCGTCTGCCGGTCTATTTCAAGAACAATGGCACTGGCGCCGACCGTGTAGTGTACGTTCGGGTGCCCTCCCTGGCCGGTTTCGGGATCACTGAACGCGGATGTGAACTCCGGCATGAAGATGCCCCTGCCGAGAACCGGTCCGCCCCTGAATGTGCCGTCTTCGACCATGATGCCGTCTATGACCAACTCTCTCAAGGAGAGTTCGAATTCCGGGTCCGTCGTGCATTTGACCTTCTCATCCTGCAGATAGAGAGAATCGATTTCGTATTGAAATGACCTGTGGACGGTATCGAAAATCTGCCCCCGTGCATCGAGGGCTGCATGTTTTACCGCGTTTCCGCATGACCAGGTTACATGTGATGCAACAGTCTGCCATTCATACGGGTTTCTGTCAGTATCGGGTGTTTCAACCCGTATTTTCGACACGGGCACCGTGAGAATCTCGGCTGCAATCTGTGCCATCACGGTGAGATAGCCCTGTCCGATCTCCATTCCCGATACGAGAATATTGATGCTCCCGTCCTCATTGAACTTGAGAAAAGCAGCGGAGGATGCGTTCGGCGGCATTGCCGGCGCTTTCCAGATTGCGGCCATTCCCTTGCCGATTACCTTGTTCGGATCTTTCGATTCTTCTTTTTTTCCGAAAGCAACCGCTTCGGCAACCCTGTCGATGCATTCGATCAGGCCGTTTTCGTTCATCTCCGCCCCGTAGGCGAGGGTATCCCCTTTACGGATGCCGTTTTTCTTTCTGAATTCACGGGGGCTCATGCCTATCGCGGCAGCAAGACGCGACATGTGAGATTCGACACTGAACATCATCTCGGAGTAGCCGAATCCTCTGTAAGGGCCCCCGGGTGGCAGGTTCGTGTAGATGCAGAACGAATCGATATGGGCGTTTGGAACCCGGTACGGGCCCGTTGCAGAGAGTCCTGATGCATTGACCACGTTTGCCCCGTACTCGACATATGCGCCTTCATCCCAGTAATTTGCAAGTTGAAAAGCGGTAATGGTTCCGTCTTTTTTAACGCCGATCTTCAGTTTCGAAACAACCTGCTGGCGCTGATATGTGTTGTAGAATTCCTGGGCCCGTGTCCAGCGGACCTTAACGGGGTTCCCCCTGACTGCTGTTGCGAGCGCTGCGGCCAGTATCTCCATCGTCAGCCCGGCCTTTCCGCCAAATCCTCCTCCCACGTAGGGCGTGATTACGCGGACATCCTTATGGCTGAATCCAAGCGGGGCAAACGCCTGGGCAAACAGGTTTCTCTGGGTATGCGGTGACTGGGAGGATGCCCATACCGTAAGCCGCCCTGCGTAGTCAAGAAGCCCCACAGCGATATGCGGCTCGATGGCGCAGTGCGCGTACCTGGGCACACGGTAGGTATCTTCGAGAATGAAATCTGCTTCCTCGAATCCTTTTTCTATATCTCCCTTTCGTATCTTTCTCAGATGAGAAATATTCGTGCCCTTTTTCGGAAAAAACCAGGGCACATGCTCGTAAGAGCCTAAATCCGGGTGTACGACCGGCGAATCATCGGTTACAGCCTGTAGGGGATCGAAAACCGGTGTAAGTGTTTCGTATTTAACTTTAATCAGGCCGAGCGCTTTTTGGGCTGTTTTCAAGTCCCGCGCGATGACCGCAGCGACCTGCTCACCGACGAAACGCACCCTGTCCTGGGCGAATATGAAACGGTCTTTCATATAGAGGCCGAATTTATAGGGGAAGTCTTTTCCGGTCACGACCTTTAGGACACCCGGCAGTTTCTCCGCTTTCGAGATGTCTATGCCTTTTATCAGCGCATGGGCGTGGGGGCTTTCCAGCACTGCAGCGTAGAGGAGATTCGGACCGAAGTCGATATCATCGACATACAGGGCGGCACCGGTTACCTTGTCCTTTTCATCTATTCTGCTGATCGGTTGACCGATATAGGTATACTCTTTCATCTTTTCCTCCTTCAACCCTTTTTCGATGCATCAAGAACAGCGTCGATTATGGGTGTGTATCCGGTACACCTGCACAGGTTGCCGGCGAGTGATTCTTTTACCTCTTCTTCCGACGGGTGAGGGTTTTTCTCCAGGAGCTCAACTGTAGAGAGCACCATACCGGGCGTGCAGAACCCGCACTGGAATGAGCTGTGCCCGATGAAGGATTCCTGTAGATTATGCAGCTTTTCTTCGGGGATGCCTTCGAGGGTTTGAATATCTGTGCCGTCGGCTTCAACGGCAAGAATAATACAGGAACGGACGCTTCTGCCGTTCAGAAAAATGGTACAGGAGCCGCAGTCTCCGCGACCGCATCCGTATTTCGGACTCTTGACACCGAGCCGGTCACGAAGTACATCGAGAAGAATATCGGTCGGTTCAACCTCTATCTCTCTTTTCATGCCGTTCAGAGTAAACTCGATTATCTTTTTCACTTTTTTCTCCTCACCCGTGCTCACTGGTTGTTACCAATTGCAGCGATTTTTCGGTTTTCGCGTTCCTCACATGGATCTTGTACCGTAATCATCATTCCTCACAGGAGACTCACCCCGTACTCAGGACCTCCACCGTCACGACGTGAAAGAGCGGCTTTCAACCCGCGTTCGAGCATGACACCCGTTACATGCAACCGGTACTCTTTCGTCGCCCTGATGTCTGTAATCGGTGATAGTTCCTGCGGTAGCAATTTTATTGCTTCGGAGATCAGTGTATCGGTGATTTCCTTCCCGTTCAGCAGGGATTCGATTTTTTTGGCCCGTGCCGGAACGGGCGCGAGTGCGCAGAATGCAATGCGGTACTCCCCTTCATCAAAGGCGTACACCCCGACACCGGCCTGCGCGAGGTCCTCGCCTCTGTAACGTCCAAGCTTCACGTAGCTTCCGCCGAAACACTTCTGCGGCAGTTTGATGGATATACCTTCGACGTATTCGGTGTCTTTGAGATCGGTTTTCCTGGGGCCGAGAAACCACCTGTCTATGGGCACTGTGCGTTGTCCATTCCTGTCCCTGACCAGTACCTCGGCCTCCAGGCAGAGAAGGGGAGGACCGCTGTCAAGCGACGGCACGGCAGAACATATATTGCCGACTACCGTAGCCCTGTTTCTGATGCCGACTGAAGCGACTGTTCGTGAAGATTCCCAGAGAACGGGAAATTGTTCGCGTATTTCAGCAGATTCGATGAGGTCGGTGAAGGTAACAAGGGCGCCGATAAAAAGTCGGTTGTTCGAAAACTCCAGTCCTGAAAGCTGTCGGATGTCCTTGAGGTCAATGACTGCATCTGGTGCGGTGGTTCCGTCCTCCATCTGAACGATCAGATCGGTGCCGCCGGCAAGCAGGGATGCTTTGCCTTTATATTCTGCAAGCAGCTTGAGCAGGTCGTCACGGTTGCTCGGCCTGTAGTATTTGAAGTCATTGATTATCGCCATTTGCGCCTCCTCCATGGCCATATACACATAACATGTAGTTCTATTGAAGGGCACAATCTTTTGCAGATTGTTGTTTTATACCATGCGCACTGATTATTATACTAATTTAATCAATACGCGCAGCACCAGGTATAAATAGGCAAGTGCACTTTCAATCGTAAAAGGTTCAAACCGATCGGGTTCGTTGATAAGTATTTTTTCGTTGCAACCGCACAGTCGAACCCATTCTGACGGCCGAAGGTCGGAAGAACACCTGCCTAATGGTTTTTACCTACTGAATACGTATTTTCCACCTTTCTCGATGACATTCATCGGCTGTTTATTCGGAAGCTTCACATCCGAATAATGCCGCCGGTGAGCGGTACTATGAAACCCATCATCATATCCGGGTCACTGTGAATCAAGCGCGACGATTCTGCAGATGCTCGACTCCATTTCAATCGCACGCCACGGGAATGCGCCGATCCAGACCCGTTTGTTGTTCACCCTGTCGATATCGCCGCCAACGCATTCGGCATGGACGATTCTCTTCGGGAAGAGTTTGATGTGCATGACCTGGTAGTAGTAATCGAGCGGGAACATCTGATCCCATGTTTTTCCGTAATCCTTTTTCAGCTTCTCTTCCGCCTTTGTGAAATGGGCGGGCTGCCACTGCCGTATAATTGTGTTCATCGGATGGTCTGCCGATCCGCAGTCGACGCCAATCCATTTAAACTGCATCTCTGCGACCCATTTGTCAAAGCTCGGGTCGGGACCCGGATGGCAGATCATATACCGTATTTCGTCCGCCTCGGGATGGGTCCAGTCAAAACGGTGATACCCGGTATTGATGATGAGGATATCGCCCTTTTTTATTTCTGCTTTACTTTTCAGCATGTCGGGGCTGTACAGGCTGTAGTCGGAAACCTCGCCCGATATGTCGACCACAACACCATCACCGACCCACTCATCGATTGGTACCTGTCCGATAGCCCTGCCGTGCCCGTAGAAGTGTATCTCACCGTCCATATGGGTGCCCACATGATTACTCGTTTTGATAACCTGCCCGTTTGCGCCCATTCCGCCGTCGTAACAGCCTGCGAGCCGCTTGAAGTACTGGATCTGTAGCGGCATGTAACTCGGCCACGGCGGTGTGTGCACACTCAACGGAACTGTCAGATCGTACACTGTTACGTCTTTCATCAGTTTTAAAAACTCGTCACTCTTCATAATTGACCTCTGTTATATTTGTAGTTTTCAAAACAGCTTTCCGAACTCGATGAGCGCCTCTTCGAAGCAGGACCGGGGCGCCCTGAGGATCCCCGCACCGATCTGGCCGATACCCGGGTCCTTGTGCGCAATACCCGTATTGATAAAGGGTAGGAGGTTCAGCCTGTTCACAAGCCGGATATCCATACCGACCGGCGTTCCCCTGAAATCAAGTGCCGGTATCCTGTAGGTTGTATGTTCTCCAACCGTTATCTCGTACATCTCCTGTGTAAATCCGATTGCATCGGATACGGTTCCTCCAACGAACTTCACTATCGCCGGCGCTGCGGCCATTGCGAAACCGCCTATTCCCGCAACCTCGGAAACCGTGCTGTCGCCCAGGTCCCGACAGGAGTCTTTCTCGCTGAAACCGGGAAAGTACAGGCCCTTCGGTATGCCGGCCTGGGCCGTAAACCAGCGTTCTCCGAGCCCGGCGATCCGTATCCCGAGGTTTGTGCCGTTTCGGGCCATTGTCGAAACAATCGAACTGTTTTCAAGACCGACGACAGGGTCTGTATTTGCCTTGCATGCAGCCATTGAGATATTTAAAAAGGAATGATCGTTTCCTGAAAGGAATTCGATGACCGCGCGTATGGTATTACAGTCCAGGTCTGTTTTCAGGAGGTGCGGTGTTATTTCTCGTATGAACAGGGATGTCGCAGCCACGTTTCTGTTGTGGCACTCATCGCCCATCATCAGCGCGCGGGCGGTCAGGTCTTTGATGTTTATTCCACCCGATTTCTGCACTCCTTTCCTGAGCGCAGGGGCGAGAATGGTTTCCATCCACTTCAGTTTCCGGATGACATCATCGCTGTAGGCGCCGAAGCGAAGAACTTTTCCAAGCCCCTCGTTCAGTGTACAGAATGCCCTGTTTCCGCTCGTCTGGTTCTCAATAACATATACGAACATGGATGGTGAAACGACGCCCGCCATAGGACCGACTGTCTGGTGATGATGGCACGGGTCGAATCGTATTTCTCCGGAGGATGCAATCTTTTCGGCCTCCTCGAGATTTTCTGCAATGTCTTCGTACAGGAGTGCGCCCATTACTGCGCCCTTTACGGGACCGCACATCCTGTTCCAGGACACTGGCGGTCCTGCATGAAGGATCAGGTTTTTCTCCATGCCGGGTATGACTTCGGAAGCTGGACGTATGTCGATAAGTACCGGCCGGGCACTGGTAATGAGATCGACTGCCTTCTGATTCGCTGCATCTATCTTTTTTCGTGCGGAGGGCTGGTTGAGACTGTTGAGCACACGTATGATTTCGGGATTGCCGGATGCAGGCGGTGACCAGTCCACATGCAGAACATCGCCCCCCTGAGAGCGTATAGAATCGGCGAAGGTTTTGAGGCCGATATTTATTACCTTTGGTTTTGATCGAAACAAGGCGTCCAGTGTATCCATTAGACATTCCCCTCACTCTTGGCAGGTTTACCTGCCTGTTAATTCAACAGTATGTCTGTTGCATTAAATATCAGATGTTCGATTGAATACCCTGCAATATAAGCGCGGAAAAACGCGCCGCCTGCGCATTCGACGGCATAACGACAACGCCCGATTCCTCGAGACAGCCCGTTTGATCTGCCACCCCCTGCAGGTCCTCTTCGGTGCCGGTAACCGATGCGATGAACGATATATACCGTCCATCCTCATGTGCCGTCTGTCCGGCCCTTTCGATGGAAGGAGCGAGTGCAGCCCACGGATCGGGATGTGCCCCGTATCCAAGCACCACGTCTAAAAGTATGACCCCGCACTCCCTGTCGCCTGCCTCCTGTTCAATGCGCTCGGTGCGCAGGGTGAAATCTATCATCGGATGCGGACGACCCCTGGTAAACTCGTCCTCCCCGAGGTCGATAATCGTGTTCCTGTAACTCTGTAGACTGTTTTTCAGCTTAAGTTTTTTTTGCAGGGGAACATTTGAATAGATGTCCTCAACCATATTAGAAATAACCCAGATCGCTTCTTCAGCGAGCGTTCCCCCGGAAAAAAGCCCGCGAAGGTATTTTCCTTTTCCGATTTTTTCAGATTCTGTTTTAGCTCTGTTGCGTATGGCCTGTTCATCACTGTTGAAGAACATCGGGATATATTCTCTGTTTTCATACAGAGACACGGCTTTTTCTACTGCTTCCTCAAGGCCTCCGGCGAAAGGTAGATTTCTCTTTTCTGCCTCCAGGGGATTGCCGTTCAGGAAGCTGGTTACGTACGTCTTTGTGCACTTTTGTATAACATCAAGAATTTTGTTTGCTACTTTTATATCCGGCGGTTTCGAAAGAATGATAATTACCTTTGTCATTTCGTCTCGCTCGAGTGCTTCGATTCCCCGGAGCATTGTTGCGCCACCTACTTCTTTTGACAGGTCCCTCCCGCCGGTACCGATTGCATGCGATATACCATAGCCCTTTTTATGGAGAAGGGTGCTGATCTCCTGAATACCCGTGCCGGATGCGGCAACGATCCCGAAGGGCCCCCTGCGCACTGAATTCGCAAATCCAAGGGCTACACCGCCGATGATGGCGGTGCCGCAGTCAGGCCCCATAAGCATCAGCCCAAGTTTTGAGGCCCTCTTTTTCAGGCCTATCTCTTCATCAAGCGAAACATTGTCGCTGAAAAGCATGACCGATCTCCCGCTTTCAAGGGCCTCCATCGCCTCGGCAGATGCATATTCACCAGGTACCGAGATGAGGGCAATAGTTGCATCAGGCATGCGTCCTATTGCGCTGCCAAGGTTTTTCGGCGCAGAGGCTTGCTGTTTTTCTTCAGTTTCGGTTTTAGCCGTGAGCTGGTTTTTAACCTCCTGAAGCACTCTCTGGACAGCCTGTTCATCCGATGTCCGGACTGCGATTACGAGATCGCCCGGACGGGCCCTTTTTCCTTCGTTTGTCAACAGCCCGCTTGCTTTGAGCAGTTCGAGGTTGGCGGCGGACCCCATTATTGCAGTGGCCTCTTCAACACCGTCTAACGAATTGACGAGCTTTTCACTCATCGACATGAGCATTATTGAATCAAGGTAGGTATCAGCAAGGATAATATTTTTTGTTTTCATATATAACTCCATTGCGGTGCTGCACGGTACAATATCAAGGTTTGCCTGTTTCCAAAATGTTTATATTGTGAAAGATATATTCATAATGTAAACTGTATCATAGTATTTGATTTTTTTTAAGCATTTTTTTTCAACAAAATTTATCACTTTTTTCCTGGATTGAACCCCTTTATTTTTATCTTTTCTTTGGACCTGTAAACAGTGAATAAAGTGATTGACATGAGGCCCGGATTAAATACAATAGTTTATAATATGAATAATTAGTTCATATTGTGAAATAATCTATCGATCAAGGGAGAAGAGTATGTTAGTCGGAGAACTGGAAAAGAAACTCAGGCCGCCCCAGCTCGATTTAAAGCCCTATCCTACGAAAGTCATCACACTTGCAAGCGGGGAAAAGATGGTGGTGCGCGAGGCAAAGCGTGAGGAAATTGGTGTTTTACTCGACACGGTGCACCCGCTTATGGGCGTTGCAAAGGATTTCTACGATATTGTTGCCGCAAGAATGTATGCGGAGCTTTTAGGCTGGTACCGGTACAGGGTTGCGAACGAGTTTGTGCTCGTCGGTGCAATTGACGGGGAGATAGCGGGAATTGTAAACAGCAGGCTTGTGGATGAAGATGTTGGTATGAGCCTTCACACATTGACCATAAAGCGGGGCTTGAGAATCGGCGCCCAGCTGTTCGCTTCGAAAATGGAGCATCACCTCGAGATACTCGGGCAGAAGGAGGTATGGATCGTGGCGGAGAGCCCGATAGGCTTTAACCGTTGGATGATAGAGTACACACTCGAGGACAGGTCTCACCTGTATCCGAAGGTGCATCACGAGCTGGGCGGTGTTCCGACCTATGTCCTGACCAGGCCGCTGTACAATGCAGTGCGAAACGAAAAGGTGAGCGGTCAGAGGCCTGTCGATACGGCGCTTCTTGCCACGGCGGACGAGCTCAGGCCGCCTGAAGAATATCCACAGATTCCCGGATACAAAAGGAGCAAAAAATGAGAAAAGTAGCTGTCACAGGAATCGGTCATACGGTTTTTGGAAACCTGAGTGAATTCGATCTTGTCGATGTCATGGCTTTTGCTTCTGCCGATGCGCTCGATGATGCGGGTGTTCGTGAAGAAAGGGGCATCATCGACCAGGTCATTGTCGCAAATATGGGGGGAGGAATGCTTAACCATCAGACGGGTATTGCTTCTTCACTCGTGAGCAGGCTCAAACTCGAACCCGCCATGGCGGAGCTCGTGGAAAACGGTCCTGCAAGCGGTGGGAGCGCGGTGAAAATGGGCTATGCAGTCATCGCGAGCGGAATTGCCGATGTGGTAATGGTGACGGGCGGTGAGATTATGCGCGGGGTTCCGGGATGGGAGGGGACTGACTTTGTTGCGACTCTTCTTCATCCGGAAGCGGAGTACAACTACGGCCTTACGCTACCGGCGTTCGGTGCAATGTTCACCCGGCTGTATATGGAACGTTTCGGACTGACCGAACGGGACCTCGCACTGATCGCGGTGAAGGATCATGAAAACGGGGCAAAAAATCCCTTTGCGCACGTGCAGGTGCCGTGCACCATCGAAGGTATTCATGACGGCCCTGATGCAAATGTCGTGAACAACTACATTGCCGAACCACTCCGCCTCTACAGCATGTGTCCCGTTTCCGATGGCGCGGCTTCTATTATACTGTGTGCGGCTGATTCGCCGAAGATGAAATATTTCAAGAAAAAAGAGCCTGTATTCATAACGGGAGTAGGTTCCGCATCTGATACGCACTGCGTGCACGAGCGGGAAGACCCGCTGGAGTTGAAAGCGGTGAAGCTCAGCGGTGAGAGGGCGTTTCAGATGGCCGGGTTATCTCCGAAAAATATTTCCTGCGCCGAACTTCACGACGCTTTTGTGATTCTTGAGGTTGCAATCAGTGAAGAGCTCGGTTTCTTTGAGAGGGGCGGGTATAAGGAAGCTGTTCGGAAGGGTAAAACGCGTATTGACGGGGCCCTGCCGATTAATACATCCGGCGGCCTGAAATCGAAGGGCCATCCCCTGGGTGCGACCGGCGTCTCGCAGGTGCACGAGCTTGTCAAGCAGCTGAGGGAAGAGGCTGAGAAGGGACGCCAGGTAAAGAACCCGAAACACGGGCTTGCCGTGAATTTTGGCGGCTTTGGCAACAATGTTGTCACAACAATATGCTCAAAGGAGTAGATAATGATCGATTTCTATGCATATAAACCAAAAGAGGCGAAGGTATTCGCCTATAAATGCCCGGAATGCGGAAAACTGCACTACCCGGCCCCGATGATCTGCGAGAAGTGCAGTACCAGACGCGACCCGTCCGGCGTCCTGTTTTCTTCGTGGGAAAAGGTCCCGATGGGGGGAAAGTGCAAGCTTCTCACATGGACACGTGTGTACAATCTTCCAGCCGGTTTTACAGACCGATACCTGCTGTTCGGAATCGTCGAGTTTGAAAACGGCATGAGGGCAAGCGGCCGCCTGCTCGTTGAAAATCCGAAAACAGGAATGGAACTGAATGCAAATGTTGGACTGGTGCGGGAAGGAATCGATGAAGACATATATGGATTCATGTTCGAGGTATAGGTGCGGAGAAACGGGTGAGTGAGCACGGAGTCAAAGTACTGGACAAGGCGTTTTTACTGCTATCTCAATTCTACAATCACGATGAGCTTTTGCTGAAGGAGCTTGTCGAACTGACGGAGCTGAACAGGTCGACCGTGTACAGGATTATGCAGGTATTTTTAAAATGGGGGTATGTCGAGCGGGATGATCTTACCGGCAGGTATAGAGTCTCACTAAAAATTCTGGAGCTGTCGGGCTCTATGCTCCGCAAGATGAGCCTTTTAAACGTGTGCCGTCCATTTCTTCTTGACCTCAGAGACCGAACGGGGGAGTCGTCGTTTTTATCGGTTTTACGTGATCGAAATATAATCATAATCGACTGGGAGCCCAGTTACTTCGATGCCCTTATCAATGTGACGGTAGGGAAAGCGGTGCCTGCATATACATCGGGAGCAGGAAAGGCTATACTTGCCTTTCTCCCACCAGAAGAACGGGAGTCTCTCCTGGCTGGTTATTCGTTGCATCGGTATACTGATAAAACGGTATGTGACATTCAAACCTTGAAGAAAGTGCTTCGTGAAACAGCCGAAATCGGATACGGGGTGAGCAGGGGAGAGTACGACGCGGATATCGTTGTTATGGCAGCACCGATATTCGATATTCACAACAGGGTTATTGCTTCATGCGCAATCGGCGCTTTGAAAAGCAGGGTGAAGAGTGAAGGCCAGATATGTGAATACGGCAAAATGGTTATTGCTGCGGCATCACAGATCTCTCGAAAACTCGGTTCTTCTGGATCCATCTGATAAGGTAAAGATCGTTTTCAGAAGGTGTGCTTCAGAGTTTTCTTGAAAACACAGTTCTTCGGGATTATCCCTTTTTCAGATCCTCGAGAATTGACAGAATTTTTTCATATACAACAGCCCTCTCGTCGTCTCCCCGTATTTCCTGGAAAATATTCAATTTTTTGTAAAAATCCATGATAGGTATGAATGTACTGTAAAATATCTTGAGCCGTTCCCTGATAGTCTCTTCGTTGTCATCGTCTCGTTGATAGGTTTTAATACCTTCGGGAGGCGGATCGAAGTAAATGTTGTATATCTTCCCATCATCAGCGATTCTCCTGCCGGTGAGCCGTTTAATAAGGATATCGTCATTGCATTTTAAATAAATAACAGATTCGATGCTGGAGATTGTATCGAGCTTTTCCGCCTGCACCAGAGTGCGCGGGAAACCGTCGAAGAGGTATCCGCTTTTGCAGTCATCTTTTTGCAGGCGGCCCTTGATTATTTTAATGATTATATCATCGGGAAGCAGTTTTCCTGCATCCATATAGGACTTGGCCGTCTTCCCCAGCTCGGTTCCTTTCGACACCTCTTCACGTAAAATGTCACCTGTTGAAATGTGGGGAATGTTGAACTGCCTGGAAATGTCTTTCGCGTGCGTTCCCTTCCCTGCGCCCGGTGCGCCCATGAGAATCAAGTTCACGATCATACTCCTTTCGAGTCTTAAAGTATTGATATTATATCCAAGACCATCCCCTTCGGGAGGCTGAGAGTTTCCTCCTCTCTGTCCGTACTAGTAATATCTACAGGCCGATTAATGCCTGAGCCAGTCCGATGATGAAACCGACAACAGCTCCGGTGAGCAGGATGAATCTGATTTCCGGGCTGGACGCTTTTTTTACGAGTTTTTCGAGCACTCCAACGTCGAATTCACTGATTTTCTGACGCACAATACCTGAAACCATATCCTCATCTATTATCGCCTCGATTATCTTTCTGTTGAAATAACCGTCCCGATCGATGAGCAGCGTAGTGGAGAGCTTTTTCAACGTCTCACCTACAAGAGGAAGGTCGAGCATTTTTCCGCCGTGTCTTTCAATATACTTCTCGACCGCCTGTTCGAGCCGTTTCCGGTCCACTCGCTTTCGCAGTTCCTCGCTGTTTACGAGGTAGTCGTTCACAATATCGCCCGCGCGCTGGGCAATCTCCATTTTTCTCTTCGGGAGAAGTCCCTGAATACCGATAACCTTCTTTTTTGGACGGAAGAGGAGTTTTATGGCAATGAAGTTAGTGATAAAACCCAGAAAGGAACCGACCGCCGGATAGACGAGAAATCTCAGGTAGTGCATGCTACAATGTACTTAATGTTACTGTTATCTTCAAGGGATATGTGACCGGATATGCATTTCTCCCGTCGTTCGTTCTTACTATTCACGAATATATGCGGGGCGATTGTTTCGTTACCAGAAAAAATACTCCACGATACCCGTCTGTACCGGTAGGCCGTTGCCTTGTCGGATCACCGATTCTTTTCATGTTTTCGGATGTCTGATGAGATATCCGAAACCTCTACACCCTGGTCTTGAGGCTGATATCGTGATCCATTCTGAATGTATTGATAAAAATATCGACATGGTCATCGGGATGAATGAAGTAGTGCGCGGATGCATCCCGGTGGGTGCATTCCCGGTAGAACTGTAGCTGCCGTTTGCCTGTTGCAACCGCAACCTTGATATTCTCGGCATAGCCAAGAGCATCGAATACGTCCTGAATACTGGCTATCTGTCTGCTGAGACCGACCATATCGATATCGGAATAATCCCGATCACAGAATTCCACTGCAGTGCAGTAATGAAGTTACTTTATGATATTCGGTCCGAGGGGAATGTATCCCGCCAGGGACATACGCCAGTTTTAAAACAGTATCTCCATATAGATACCGATTACAGCGCTTTCTGATACACTCGGTGCCTCTTATACACAAATCCTCCGGGTCTTCTCATCTCTGCCTGCACCCGCGTGTTTGTTTCAAGTTCGTGATGACTGTCCACAAAATCAAGACCCATACGATGTGCGCTTTTTATCATTGAGATCGCCATAACGGTATCAAGACCCTTTCCCCTGTAGTCCTCCCTGATTGCACCGAGCAGTAGATCGAGCCGTTTCGATTTTTTTTGAGTCGCTTTAATAATAAAGTACCCAACCGGTAAAAGCCTTCCGCCTGCTTTTTGGAAGCCCTCGGTAATATCCTGGATACCAAGTATGAAGCTTAAAATCTCATTCTGATCATTCATGATTATCTTTATAAGATGAGGGTCGACTATTTCATGATAGTTTCGTGCAGTCTTTTTAATTAGTGACTCTGTAAGTGGAATAAACCCGTAAATACCGGTATACGTCTCATTCATGAACCTGAGCACCCGGCTCAGATACGGTTTGAGTTCCCTTTTCGTTTCGAATTCAAGAATTCTGATTGCGGTCCTTTTTTGTACCCGTTCCGAAATCTTTTCATACAGGGGCGGGATGGTTTCGGGTATCGGAATTTTATAGGTGAGATAATCCACCTCTTTTGAATAGCCGTTCTGTTCTATGAGGTTCGTGATGTACTCAAAATTATATATTGTGCCGATGGAGGGCCGCTTATCAAACCCTTCTACTATAAAACCCTGTGGGTCCTGGTTGGAAAATCCGAGTGGACCGACAACACGATCCACTCCTCTTACGCGAGCCCAGTTCTCAACAGATGACAACAAACTGTGGGCAGTTTCCATGTCATTGACCGATTCGAAACAGCAGAACCGGGCCTGTTTGTCATTCCAAATATCGTTGAGTTTTCTGTTAATGATTCCCATGATTCTGCCGGCAGGTTTGCCGTCCCTGTATGCAAGAAAGCAGACGGTATCCGAGTACTCCATATGCGTATTTTTTTTTGGATTAACGAAGCCCTTCTCATGCATCATCAGAGGTGGAACCCACAGGGTGTGTTTCCTGTGCATCAAATAGGGTAATCGAAAATAATCCCTCTTTTCTTTTCTCGTCTTTATTTCGATGATTTGGACCGCCATGGGCCTCTCCTAAAAAAGTTTTGTTTTAATCGAGATCGCCCCCTCCGGACAGGTCTCCTGGCAGCAGTAGCAGCGGATGCATGTGCTGTACTCATGCCTCGGGTATCTGTCCGCTCTGATTACGATGGACTTCGGATTGGTTGGGCATATTCTATAACATTCATGACATTTTGTACACTTTTTATAGTTGATAACAGGCTTTTGAACGGCAATGTTTCTGAGGGCGTTTCGTATAAAGGGAGGTATCGATTTGAAATTACCGCTGTACCGAGGAAGATCGAATTTTTTTGCAACCTGTTCGATTTTCTCGCCGAGCACTTCTATATCATCCATACTGCCGAGGCCGCTCTTATGCCCGAGCAGGATGGTAAATACCCGCTGCGGGTCCAGGCCGATTACCTGCGATGCCACGGTATCTGCGGCGACCGGATCGGTTGAAATGATAAGAACATTCAGTTCAACGCGGTTTCCCCTCCGCGGACCGTTTCCTTCCATCGCCCATATACCGTCCATAATGTACAGCCGTGGCCTGAGGAACATGGTGAGATCAACTAGCATCTGAGAGAAATCTTTCGGATTTTCGAGTTTTGCATGAAATCCCGGTTTTAGCAGACCGGGTATGCAGCCGAACTGATTCTTGACAGCGCCGGTCATCAGCGTAAGACCATGGGTTTTCAGCTTCGGCAGGCTGATGATTCCGTCACACTGCAGTACGCCGCGGGCAATCTCGAATACCTTGTTCTGCCGTGCGTCCTCGAAAAATATATTCTCACGGTTTTCAAAATCGGCGGAAAGAAGCCCGAGCTCATCTGCGACATCCTGCAAACCGGATTTTTTCATGACTTTTTCTGTTGAATGTATTCCGGGAGAATCACCGTAGTAAACGGCAACCCCATGATCGCGTACTATTTCAGCTGCTGCCCTGAAAACTGCGGGGTGCGTCAGCGTGGCTGTTTCAGGTGGATCGGGTGCGAGAAGGTTCGGTTTCAACAGAATTTTTTCTCCGGGCTGTACAAGTTTCTCAAGACCTCCAATGAGCTCAATACCCTCATTTATTTTTTCCTTAACCAGTGCAGTATCGTAGCCTGTACAGCGGAGAAGCGCTACTTTAGAGTGATGTTCTTTCATTGCGCATATCCAATAAAATTAATGTTTTCTATAATAAAGAAAATAAAAGCATATGACAATGTTATCCGTATGGTTAATGCCGCCCTTAAGCGACATTAGTCTTTGTTAATCGGAGCTGCGACCCTCAAAACATTTGTGAGCCTTCCCTTGATGTACCTGTTATTCGGATGCCTCGTGCAACCGTTGGGATCGGCAGTGCATTAGTCATTGACAAAAAATATCATCGCTTATTATAATTGTGGCGTAATGGAAGACAAAGAGTTTACGATTGTAGAACATCTGAACGAGCTCAGGCGGCGGATCATATACATTCTGATCGCCATCATGATCACTTCAGGCGGTGCGTATCATTTTATCGACGAGGTGCTTCAGTTTATTACAAAATCAGGTGGCATTGAAAAGCTCGTGTTTATCAATCCGACTGAAGCTTTTTTCGTTATTGTCAAGCTTACACTGCTTGTCGGGGTGATTGCGGCGATGCCGTTTATATTGTTCCAGGTGTGGAAGTATGTCGGTGTTGCGTTGAAGAAGAGTGAACGGAAATATTTGATATTTTTCGGTCCGGTCTCATACATTCTCTTCCTTGTAGGCGCCGGTTTTGCATTCAAGGGGGTGCTTCCGCTCGGTATCAAGTTCCTGCTGTCATTTTCAAAAGACAACATCAGCCCGATGATCACACTGAATGCATACGTCAGCTTTTTATCAAAGATGGTAACTGCATTTGGATTGATGTTCGAGCTTCCGCTTGTCGCGCTGCTTCTGTCGAAACTCGGTATTGTCACACCGGCGGCGATGAAAAAAGGCCGGAAATATGCCATCGTTGTCATTTTTATTGTTGCGGCTGTTCTTACTCCCCCTGATGTCGTCAGCCAGATTATGCTCGCAGTGCCGATTTTATTGCTCTATGAGATCAGTATAATAATCTGTAAATCCGTTACAAAAAAGCGCGAAAAGAAACTGGGTATAGGGGAGCCGGCCATGAACGAGGTGTAGAAAACTTGTATTGCGCTGACATGCACTGAAAGGAATATATATGGCAAAAAAAGAAAAACAGTACAGCGTGGAGATCACCGATATTTTCGAATCGGAACAGGAAGAAACAGTCATTGAAAGAGCTGGAAAATATGTCAGGCAGACTGATGAAGAACTGAGAGAGCTTTTCCAAACGACCGATACACTGATTGTAAAACGGCTTGCTGAAGATGAAGCGAAAAAGCTGGTCGAATCGCTCGACGGTATAGACCTTACGGTACGAATGTACGCGGCAGATGAAAAATCGAAAAAGCAGGAAACCGGAGCAGTAAAATGCCCGAAATGCGGTTTTGTCCTGGAATATCCGGAGTGGAGGTGTCCGGAATGCTACTATGAGTTTCCGGATTATGAGCTTGAAGGTGATGAAGAACCGGAAGAATAAGAGTATGAACCGGTATGTTCCGATCAGGAACCGGGCCGCGCTTTTGTGTCGCCGCTCACTTCTGCATAAAAGTCTTTCAGGGTTTTTTTAATCCTGCTGACCTTTTTCATGGCAAGCAGTTCCATGGCAAGTTTGGCCCCATGCTTTTTAGATATATTTCTAACCACCTTTTTAACTTCGGGGATCAAACCCGGCTCCATACTCAATTCCGTGATTCCCACACCGACGAAAAACGGAGTAAACAGGGTGTTACCGGCCAACTCACCGCAGACTGCGCAGGGTTTACCCAGTTTCCCTGCAGCAGACGCCGTTATGTGTATCAGTTTCAGAACAGCCGGATTTTCCGGGATGTAGTAGGCTGCAACGTTCTCGTTTGTCCTGTCGACCGCAAGAGTGTACTGCACCAGGTCGTTTGTTCCGATACTCAGGAAATCGCAGAGAGCAATGATGGCATCAGCTGAAAGCGCGGCTGACGGTATCTCTATCATGGCACCTATCTGCACATCTTTATCGAAGGGAATCCCACGGCTCTCCAGTTCTGATTTTTCCTCTGTGATTATTTCGATGATTTTTTCCATCTCCTCGTAACTTGAAATCATCGGCAGAAGTATTTTAACCCTGCCGTGCACACTGGCGCGAAGAAGTGCGCGTATCTGTGTCCTGAATATATCCGGTTTCAGCAGGGAGATTCTGATCGATCTCAGACCGAGGAAGGGGTTGGCCTCGAGATAGGGTGTCGATTCCTGAAAAGGCAGGAGTTTGTCTCCGCCTATATCGAGTGTCCTGATCGTCACAGGCCTGTTTTCAAACTGTTTCAGAAGGGATTTGTAGATGGAGTACTGCTCTTCCTCGGATATCAGCCTATTGCGAATAATGAAGGGGAGCTCGGTGCGAAAAAGGCCCACCCCTTCCGCGCCCTGATGGAGCGCGAGATTTGCGCCGGGTACGATTTCGATATTTGCGTTGAGTGTGATCCTGACTTTATCCGTTGTGACCGCCGGAAGGCGAAAGGCCTGTGCAAGAGTGATCTGATATCTTGCGTAGGCGTTCTGTATCTTTTTATATTCATTGACCACCTTCTTTGTCGGTTTCGGGATAACATACCCAGAAGCGCCATCAATAACCAGGCGTTCATCGTTTTTTATCTGCTCCGCAGCCCCCTTTGCGTTTATGATAACGGGAATGCCGAGAGATTTTGCGAGTATGGTCGCATGCGAGGTTTCACTCCCCATTTCGGAAACAATCCCACGGATTTTTTTCGTATCAACGTACATAATCATTGATGGAATGAGTTCTCTGACAACGAGTATACCTTCGAAGTCTCTCACGAGGGCATACCCTTCCTGATTGGTAAGACGCCGGATTACTCGAAGCGACACGTCTTCTATATCTCTACCCCGTTCCTTCAAATAGATATTGTCAATGTTTCGAAAGGTGTCGAGCACTGCATTCAACCCGTCCATTATTATCCATTCAGCGTTTCGCCTCAATTGGGCTATCTGCTGCGGCACCTCTTCCGTAAAAAAAGGATCCTGTGTTATCATGATGTGACTCTGCAGGATGTCGGCTTCAGACTCCCGTATTGATTCAATCAAGCTTTTTTGATCAAGCTCGATCTGTGTTTTTACATCAATAAGCGCCTTTTTATATCTTGTGATCTCATCGGATACTCGATCAGGAACGAGTCTGATCTTTGGTATTGATATTTTTCCCGGATTGTATACTATAGCCTTATCCATAACGATGCCGTTGACGACACCGTCGCCACGGATTATGGGGATATTATCGAGCACACCTCATCTCCTGGGCCATCGATTGATTCAACACCTGATGCGGGCGTTCGTGTGAGAAAGATTTCCCTATTCGGAATGGAAGCATATACGCTGTTTTATGCTGATACGCCGCTTCTAACAGTATCATTATAAACGATATCTGCTGTTTGTCAAAAGATATTGGGCTGTACTGGATGGAGTGATAGGTGTCCGTACGGATAATACCTCTTGATGACGGCAATACGTTCCAAGCGAGAGGTCTGATGAAAAAGCTTTTCAAAGAGAAGGTGAAGGTTATTCTTGTGGGAGGTATACGGTCATATTCGGTTGCTGAAAATATTGTCAAAAAAAAGATTGCCGATTATGTTTCTATGAGCAGGCCT
>CAZGJW010000047.1:0-20076 GCA_964525675.1 uncultured Spirochaetota bacterium | reverse complement strand
TTCATTGCCTCTCAAACTAAAATGTTATAGATTAAACTGGAAAAGTCCTCAAAAGATGTATTATCATCATACAATTTTAGTAAAGTTTTTCTTGACAAGTTTTTGAAATTGGTATAAAGTTGTATTATATAGTAATTTTGTAATCGTTTAATAAATTTTATAGTTCCATTGTTGTTTTAAATACAAAATCCTGGGCCTCTCTACAGAAATGGGCGAAACGTAACAGTCAAAGCCGGAAGAATACAAATAACTGCAGTTAGAGCCCTCATCTAAAGCTCATCCGTTTTAGAAGGGTACCACATGAAAATCGCTGTCACCGGTAAAGGTGGAGTGGGTAAAACAACTTTTGTGGCTCTGGTTGGAAGTGTACTGCGAAAGAAAGGTCACACCGTACTCTTCATTGATGCTGATCCCGACATGAACCTCGCTACGGTTTTAGGAATTCCGCAGGATATACAGGTTACACCAATAGTAGAACTTAAAGAGCTTATCGCCGAAAGAACCGGCGTTACGGTCAATACACCCGCCCCATTCTTCAAGATGAACCCACAAGTCGATGACATTCCAGACAAGTACTGTGTTGATTACAATGGGTACAAACTCATGGTAATGGGAACAATAAAAAAGGGAGGAGGAGGCTGCGCCTGTCCCGAAAATGCTTTTCTCAAGAGCCTTCTTGCCTATCTTGTGGTTGCGAGGGACGAATGGGTTCTTCTCGATATGGAAGCGGGTATCGAGCACCTGGGCCGGGGGACAGCGATAGGTGTCGACACCATGATCATTATAGTAGAGCCAAACCGTACAAGCATTGAAACAGCATACAGGATCAAACGGCTCAGTGAAGATATACGCATAAAAAAAATAAAAGTCGTCGGCAACAAGGTCCAGACGGAAGAGGATATTGAATTTGTCGAGGCGGGACTTCCTGGTTTTGATATAATCGGTTATCTCGATTACTCGGATGATGTACGGCAGATAAGCCTTCGAAAAAAAACGGCATCCGAAATCGGCGATAAGACCAGACAGCGCATAGAGGAAATTATAAAGAAGATGGCATGAGGCTGTATCCGGCAACCCTGGTATTATTTTACAGTATATTCACAGTTCACCTATTTATAAATGGAGGAAGTGCATGGCTAGAGAGCTAAAGTATGCAGATAAAGCATCTCAGGAGATGGTGAAGAGGGCGAATGATTCGCAAATTGAAACCGTATGGGACCGCTACGACAAGATGCAGCCGCAGTGCGGGTTCGGAACCCTTGGCATCTGCTGCCGAAACTGCAGCATGGGTCCATGCCGGATCGACCCGTTCGGTAACGGACCGAAGCTTGGTGTGTGCGGCGCAAATGCAGATACAATTGCCGCCAGGAATCTCGCACGAATGGTAGCAGGTGGCGCAGCGGCCCATTCGGATCATGGTCGTGATATTGCACATACACTGCTCATGGCCGCCGAAAACCCTGAAAACGATTACGAGATAAAAGACCCCCGGAAGCTGAAGGCGATTGCCCGGGTATATGATATCAATACAGAGGGCAGGGATACAAGAGAAATTGCCGCAGATGTTGCGCGTGCGGCACTGGAGGAATTCGGCCAGCAGGAGGGCACGGTTAAAATAGCAGAAACCGCACCTCCCGAACGGGTCAAGCTCTGGAAAAAGCTCGGCGTAATGCCGCGCTCGGTCGACCGTGAGATTGTAGAGATCATGCACAGAACACATATTGGGGTTGATACGGAATACAAAAATATCACGAAACAGAGTATACGTGCTTCAATTGGCGACGGCTGGGGAGGTTCGATGATTGCAACCGAGATTTCAGATGTTCTCTTCGGAACTCCCGAACCCATTCGTTCTACTGCCAATCTCGGTGTTCTCGACGAGGATTACGTGAACCTCGTGGTGCACGGCCATGAACCGACTCTCTCCGATATCGTTGCAACCGTTTCGATGAAAAAAGAGCTCGTCGACAAGGCTAAAAAGGCCGGCGCAAAGGGCATAAACCTCGCCGGCATATGCTGCACCGCAAACGAAATATTGATGCGGCACGGTATCAACGTTGCGGGGAGCGTGATGCAGCAGGAACTTGCAGTTCTTACCGGCGCGGTGGAGCTCATGCTCGTTGATGTGCAGTGCCTGTACCCGGGCCTGAGCGATGTAACGAGACATTTTCATACAAAACTCATCACGACCTCTCCCAAGGCGAAGATGCCGGGTGTCGAGCATATCGAGTTTCAAGAGGACAAAGCCGTTGAAATTGCCACGAAGATCATAGAAACCGCAATAGAAAACTTCAAGAACAGGAAGAACGAAAGCATCTATATCCCGAATCATAAAGAACGCCTCGTTGCAGGATTTTCCGCTGAATCGGTGTTCAACTTCCTGGGCGGTAAGTACAGGGCCACCTACCGGCCTCTCAATAATGCCATTATTGAAGGGAGAATACGCGGGGCTGCTGGTGTTGTAGGGTGCTCGAATCCGAACACTGAGTACGAGTACGGGCATACCGAGATGGTGAAGGAGCTTCTGAAAAACGATGTTATCGTAGTATCAACGGGATGCAATGCGATCACATGCGCGAAGCATGGATTCCTCCAGCCTGAAAGCGCCTTCGAGTATGCGGGAAAGGGGCTTCAGGAGGTGTGCCAGGCAGTGGGGATTCCTCCGGTTCTGCACCTGGGATCATGCGTGGACAACAGCAGAATTCTCAGGGTTCTGACGAATGTCGTCGCGGAAGGCGGGCTCGGGAACGATATATCCGATCTTCCTGTTGCGGGTGCCGCTCCGGAATGGATGAGTGAAAAGGCGGTTTCAATAGGTATGTACTTCGTGGCCTCGGGTGTATACACGGTCATCGATAAGCCGCTCCCGATCATGGGCAGCAAGAACCTGCACAAGTACCTGACCGAGGAAATCGAAGAGGAAACCGGCGGCAAATGGGCGTTTGAAGAAGACCCGATCAAAGCTGCTCATATGATGATCAACCATATTGATAAGAAAAGGGCGGCTTTGAAGCTGAAACCGATGATCTATGAACAGGCGCTCGAGCCTGCAGTGTAGTATATTCCAGAGAAAAGGGAATACCGATGGCCAAAATAATTGAAGTTCACATTGAAAAATGCATGGGGTGCCACTCATGCGAGTTTGCCTGTGCGGTGGCCCATTCGTCATCCAAGAACATGGATAAAATTATTCAGTCTGGTGAAAAGCCGGGAAACAGGATAAGTGTAGAGTCTTTCGGGATGAAAGCGGTACCGGTGAACTGCAGGCATTGTGAAGAGGCTGCGTGCATACTCGCGTGTCCAACCGGCGCGGTGCATCGTGATGGGCCCGGAGAGCCGGTAATCGTCGATGTCGAACGATGTATCGGCTGCAGAATGTGCGTGCAGGCATGCCCGTTTGGGGTTATGACCATGACACCTGACGGCAAGAGCGCGCTCAAGTGCGACCTGTGTATAGAACGGCTTGAAGCAGGTAAGGAGCCTGCATGTGTCACTGCATGCATAACTGGCGCGCTGGAATTCATAGACGAAGAGGATGCAAACCGGCAAAAGCGGTTGAAAGTCGCTGAACAGATGGTAGCTGCACAACAGACGGGTGACGAAACAATCTGAGATTTTACGGTGAATCAATGATAACGGTAACCGTATGCGTGGGGAGCTCATGTCACATCAAAGGGGCCCGTGATGTGATAAACAGGTTCAATGAGCTCCTGAAAGAACATGGGCTCGATAAGAAAGTCATGCTCAAAGGCTCTTTCTGCATGGAGCGGTGCGGCGAAGGTATCAACTGGCAGATAGACGATGAACCACTCACCAGTAACAGTGTCGAGGAGGCTGTAAAGACGTTTCTTGAGATGGTTGTTCGGCCTACTATAAATGGATGAAACTTAGAGTATTCAGACAGCCCTGTGCAGTATTATGAGGCCTGCTGAATATGTTTGAAACCGGTTATCTTGTAAAAAGGTTTTATGAATAATTAGTGTAGAATAGTCAATGGATCAAAAAGAGAATACCGAAACCAGTGCGCATATTAGCGCTATATTAGAGCAGACACCAAACGGCGTGCTCCTTGTTGACAAGGACACCCGTATACAGTACGTAAATCCCGCATTCAGGGAGATGTTTCACTGCAGCAAAGAGGAGCTGCTCGGACAGCCTGCTGCGCAGTTCGTTCATTCCGACTGTTTCGAACAGGCAATTGCTGCAGGCGGCAGACTGATGGTCAAGGGAAGCGCGCCCGAACATAACGTGCACTACAGGGTTGGGCTTTTTCCTATTGAAGGTGAGGACCTTTTTTGCGGAATATTCATTGATATTTCTGAAGAAGAGGAGGCAAAAAAACACTACCGGGAACTTCGGGCACAGACTCTGGAACGGGCTCAGGAAGTCATTACAGGGCAGATGAAAACTGCACAGGAAATTGCGCGGCTCCTCGGAGAAACAACGGCGGAAACGAAGGTTCTGCTTGTGAAGCTTATGTCGCTGTTTGAAAAAGGCAGTTAGTTAATGAAGCTTTACTACGAGTGGGGAACACGGCAGGTAAACAAACGCAGTGAGGAACTCTGCGGTGACAATATTGCAGTTTCGCGTCAGAAAGATTCGGTAATGCTCGCGCTTTCCGACGGCCTGGGAAGCGGTGTCAAGGCTAATATACTTGCAACGCTTACAACGCAGATTGCGATGCATTTACTGCAGAACAACCTGCCCCTCGGAGAAGTCGTTGAAACCCTGACCAAAACCCTGCCGGTCGACAGGATCAGAAAGCTCGCGTACAGCACCTTTGCAATTGCGCAGTTTTTTAGTCATGGTACCGCCAGAATTGTCGAATTCGATTCACCGGCTGCAATTTTCCTTAGAAACAGAAGGCTACATCCTGTTATTTATAGTGAAAAATCTATAGCAGGGAAAAAGATTCAGGAGGCGGTACTCGACCTCGAATATGGTGATTGGGTCGTTTTCGTTTCCGACGGTGTGCTGAATGCAGGTATTGGCGGTGTATATCCGCTCGGATGGGGGTGGGAAAAAACAGCAAGTTTCCTTGAAAAACACACCCACCCGGATCTTTCTGCGGATGACCTCGCAGACAAAGTGGCGGAAACGGTTTGTGAGCTCTACGCAGGGCCTCCTGGAGACGACGTCAGTATTGTTGTTATCAAGGTTCGCAGAAAACTGGTTGCCAATATATTTACAGGCCCCCCGGCCGACAGCTCGAGTGATGAAAAAGCGGTGAAGCGATTTTTGCGGTATGGGGGACAGCATGTCGTATGCGGAGGCACCACCGCAAAGATTGTTTCTCATTATATGAGCATGCCGCTCGAAGTGGATCTGGATACGATGACAGAGGATGTTCCGCCCATTGCACACATACAGGGTATTGACCTTGTGTCTGAAGGCATCCTCACATTGACGAGAACTGGCATGCTCCTTCGCTCACAGGTGGATAAGAAAAAGATCCAGTTTCAGACTGATGGTGTTTCGAACCTCCTTCGAATTATGTTGAAGGTTGATCATGTGCATTTTATCGTCGGACAGGCGGTAAATCCGGCGCATCAGAACCCGGAGCTGCCGCATCAGCTCGATATTCGTATAAAAGTCGTGGAGGAGATAGCGGAAGAGCTCAGGAAATACGGCAAGGAAGTGACCATGGAGGAAATATGAAAGAGGGAATTATAAAAGAAATCGTAAATCGTTATAATAATGACGACGGAATGCTCATCCCCATGCTGCAGGATATTCAGGCGGAGTATGGATATCTGCCGCCGGAACAACTCCGTGTGCTTTCCAAAACACTGGATATTCCTCTCATGAGGATATACAGTATTTCCACCTTTTACGCATCATTTCGTCATGCGCCAAAAGGCCAGCACGATATTACCCTGTGTATGGGCACTGTGTGTTACCTGAAAGGCTCCAAGCAAATATCAGATATGATCTGTGAAGAATATAATATCGAACCGGGAAATACAACTTCAGACCGGTTATTTACATTGAATGCGGTTAACTGTGTTGGAGCATGTGCAGTGGCACCGGTGATGATAGTTGATAGAAAGTACTATGGGAATATGACTCCTGAATCTGCTCTTGAGATTATACATAAACTCAATCTTACTATTGAAGCAGGTGATGCTGGAAAAAGTCAAAAAAGCCAATGAAGGAAGTTACGAATAGGAGGTCGGATAGTGAAAAGAACAAACATCGATGAATCGATTCTATCTCCTCACATCAGCAGTCCTGCTGAACTGGAAGTATTATCTGAAAAAATTCGAAAACTAAAAGCCCCCTCAACGAAAACAGTACGGGTATGCGGAGGACCGGGGTGTACAGCAAAAGGTTCACTGGAAATTTATGCACTTTTTATCAAAGCAGCTGAGAAGCTACCAGAGGACATAAAAATAGATAACAAATGCGTTGGATGCCACGGGTTATGTGAACGCGGCCCAATTGTCATTATCGGGTCCGGTGATGCAAACGGTGAAATATTTTATCAACAGGTTGAAGAACCTGATGTTGCAGAAATATTTCGTGAAACTGTCCTGGGCGGACGTATTGTAGAGCGCCTCTTATATGAGGACTCAACAACCGGAAAAAAGGTAAAATCATCTGAAGAGATCCCGTTCTATAAAACACAGGAAAGGATAGCCCTGACCCAGAACGGCATCATTGATCCTACAAGTATTAACGATTACATTGCTGTCGGCGGATATTCGGCACTCGTCAAAGCGCTCACTACTATGAATCCTGAAGATATAATTGATGAGGTAATTAAGTCGGAACTGAGAGGCCGTGGAGGCGGCGGATTTCCGACCGGGAGGAAGTGGCGATCATGTCGTGATGCGGAAGGTGATCAGAAGTATGTAATCTGCAACGGTGATGAGGGTGATCCCGGTGCCTTTATGGATAGAGCTGTAATGGAGGGAAACCCGCATTCAATAATAGAAGGTATGGTTATCGGTGCGTATGCAATTGGGGCATCACAGGGTTTTATTTACGTACGGAATGAATATCCCCTGTCAGTAGAGCGTTTGGGAGCAGCAATCGAACAGGCACGTGAGACAGGGTTTCTTGGTAGAAATATTATGGAGAGCTCCTTCTCCTTTGATATACGGATAAACAGGGGGGGAGGCGCCTTTGTGTGCGGAGAATCAACCGCTCTCATGGCTTCTCTTGAGGGCAGGGTGGGAGAACCGCGCGCAAAATACGTTCACACGGTTGAACATGGACTGCACGACCAGCCAACAAATCTGAACAATGTCGAGACCTGGGCGAATATACCCTCAATTATAAATAAAGGGGGAGAATGGTTTTCTTCTATCGGAACGGAAGGTTCGAAAGGTACAAAGGTATTTTGTCTTGTGGGAAAGATTAAAAATACAGGTCTGGTTGAAATTCCCATGGGAATGACATTACGGCAGATAATCTATGATATTGGAGGGGGGGTAAAAAATGATAAAGCGTTTAAGGCGGTTCAAACAGGTGGCCCTTCCGGAGGCTGCATACCGGAACAGTTTCTTGATACTCCTGTAGGCTTTGATGAGCTTACAAGGCTTGGATCCATGATGGGGTCGGGCGGGATGATCGTCATGGATGAAGATACATGTATGGTGAATATCGCAAAATATTTCCTCAATTTCCTGAAGGGAGAATCCTGCGGCAAATGCACTCCCTGCAGGGAGGGCATACCTCAAATGCTTCATATACTTGAACGTATTACTAAAGGTGAGGGTGAAGATGATGATTTAGAGAAGCTTGAAGTCCTTGGGACACTGCTTTCTGAGGCATCACTCTGCGCCCTGGGGAAAACTGCAGCTAACCCGGTACTGTCGACAATAAAATATTTCCGAAAAGAATACGAAGAGCACATTTATCATCAACGCTGTCCGGCAAAAGAGTGTCGCGGATTATTTTTCTATGAGATTCTTCCTGAAGCATGTAAAGGCTGTGGTATCTGTTTGAAGAACTGTCCTGTGGATGCAATTTCAGGTGAGAAAAAAGAGCCTCATCTTATAGACCAGGAAATATGTACAAAATGCGGCATATGTTTTGAAAAGTGTCCATTTGGAGCCATAGAGAAGGTGTGAAGGAGGTTCATGCGTGCCGAAAGTGTCTATTGATGGGATCGAGGTTGAGGTCCGGAAAGAATCAACTATTCTCGAAGCTGCCAGAAAGGCCGGTATCTGGATTCCTGCATTATGCAATAATCCGGTTATCCCTAATCTCGCAACATGTCGGTTATGCCTCGTTGAGCTTGATCGAGGCGGAAGAAAACAGCTGGTGACCTCATGCAACTACCCTGTGCGCGGTGATACTGTTGTAAGCGTATCAAGCGAGAGGGCCCGGCGGGCAAGACGCGGTGTTATGGAGCTGCTTCTTGCAAGGGCGCCTGAGAGTGAAGAACTGAAAGAGCTCGCCTCGCGAATGGGAGTAGATGGGACGCCGTATCCGACGGTTACCGAGGCCCAGCGGAACTGCATTTTGTGCGGACTGTGCATACGGGTGTGTGAAGAGGTTATCGGCTGTTCTGCAATCGGATTCGCTGGACGGGGTGTCGACCGTTCGGTCACCACCCCGTTCAGGCTCGCCTCAGAGGACTGCATTGCATGCGGAGCCTGTGCTGTGGTGTGCCCGGTCGGGACCATACAGATTCGAATACATGAAGATACCGGTGAAGCGGAAATATCTCCCTTCAAGTCACGGGCCAAGCTACTCGTGTGTGAGGAGTGTGGGAAGCGCATGGTCACCGAACCTGTTGCCTTTCAGGTAAATGACAGGGTAAAGATTGACTGGGAAAAATTCAGAAAGCTTGCACGTCTATGCCCTGAATGCAGAAGAAAAAAAGCGGCAGAATCGGTTGCAATGGTGGCACTCAAGAAAGAGGATTAAACTTTTATCTGTATCTCTATGCTTATACAGCAGGATATGAATTGATAAAACAAAGTTCCGGCGGAACCCGGAAAAGTGTTGGATGAAAAACGAAACGAAAACCCAAAGTTTTACTTAAATAATTCTTATATGCAAAGGAGTAATGCTATGTCTAAAGTAATTGCAACAGCTGCAATTAGGGGTGCGTATAACCTTGTAAATCAGGCGCAACAAACACTGAATAAATTAATAGAAGAGAAGGGGGAAAAGCAGGAAGTAGGTTTCCCCAATACCGCATATTATCTTCCTTTGGTCCTTTCCTTCTTAGGGATTGAAGTAGAGAACCTGGCTGATGCAAAAAAAGCCCTTGAAGAAGCAAAACAACTCCTCCCTCCTGTTCCGGGGGATGAGCTCTGGCTGCCTTATCTGGGGAATACGCTTGATGCAGGAATAGCTACATTGATTGCTGAGGAAATCATTGAGGCGATGAGATACCTTACAGAGGATGATCCGAAAGGCATATGGCTGGGATTTACCGATGACGCAGTATTGAGAATGCAGGGAATCAAACTTGTCGATGGGAGAATGCCAGGTTTTGCCGCGTGCGTGGGCGCCTTACCCACAACTGAGCAGGCAGTCGAACTTGCGAGATCATTGCAGGAGAAGAGTATCCTCGTTTTCATGGCTTCCTCAAGTAATGGAAAGAGTATGGCCGAACAGCTTGCTGAAGAGGGAATAGAAATGAGTTGGGATACATTCCTCGTTCCCTATGGAAAGGAAATTACTACTGCAGTACATGCCTTAAACTTCGCCGCACGGGCTGCACTTACTTTTGGAGGTGTAAAACCGTCTGGCGTTGAGCATGCAAGAGAGACAGCAAGGAAAATACTTCTCTACAATAAAGAAAGGGTATTTGCCTTCGTTCTCGCGCTCGGTGCAGACAGGGGGGTAGATAAGGCTCAGGTTATCACAGATGAAAAATATGCAACAGCTGCAGGGGCAATAAACTTTGGTTTTCCTGTAATATCTGATGTTGATTTGCCTCAAATCCTGCCGACTGGAATATGCACCTACGAGCACGTTGTGTCCAATATTCCTTTTGAAAAACTGGTTAATAAGGCTGTCGAGACACGAGGGCTTGAAATTAAGGTAACAGAAGTACCCATCCCGGTTCCATATGGTGCGGGATTTGAAGGTGAAAGAGTACGAAAAGAACAGATGCAGGTCGAATTTGGGGGGAAACGAAGTATTGCATTTGAATTCCTGCGAGGATATCCTATGAGTGAGATTGAAGATGGCAAGGTCGAGCTGATTGGCCCCGATGCAGACTCAGTAGAAGAGGGTGGGGCTATGAATCTTGGCACAATTGTAAAGGTTGCAGGAAGAAATTTCAGTGAGGATTTCGAGAGTGTTCTTGAAAGAAGAATCCATGAGTTTATTTCATGCTGTAATGGGATATTCCATATGGGGCAAAGGGCCATTGCCTGGCTGCGAATCAGTAAAGAAGCGTACGCAAAAGGTTTTCGGGTTGCGGACTTTGGCAAATTGTTAGTAGCCAAGATGCATGAAGAATATTCAAAAATTGTGGATAAGGTCCAGGTGACTCTCATCACTGATAAAGAGAAAATGAAAAAACCTCTTGAAGAAGCGAAAAAAATATATTATGAAAGAGATGAGCGAATTGGTGGGATGACTGATGAGGATGTTGATACCTTCTACAGCTGTATTTTATGTCAATCCTATGCACCGGATCATGTATGTATTGTGACCCCACAGCGATTAGGGCTTTGTGGTGCATACACATGGCTTGATTGTAAAGCATCATTTCAGCTGAACCCGCATGGGCCTAATCAGCCTGTTCCAAAAGGCAAAACAATAGATTCTGTTAAGGGGATGTGGGAGGGGGTTAACGAATACCTTAAAGTAAACTCTCACGGAAATCTTGAAAAGTTTAATGCCTATTCAATGATGGAAGATCCAATGACATCCTGCGGCTGTTTCGAGTGTATTGTCGCGGTTATTCCTGAAGTCAATGGAGTGATGATTGTTAACAGGGAATATACGGGTATGACTCCTATTGGAATGGCCTTCAGTACAATGGCTGGAATTGTCGGAGGGGGTATACAAACGCCGGGGTTTATTGGTATCGGAAAAATCTACATTACCAGTAAAAAGTTCATTTCAGCAGATGGAGGAATAGAACGGCTCGCATGGATGCCGGGTGAATTAAAAGAAGAGATAAGTGAAAGATTGGAACAGAGGTTAAAAGATGTTGGAAAGCTTGAATTAATTGATCAGATTGCAACGGAAGCAGATGCAGTTTCAGCTGATGAGCTTCAGGAATTTCTGAAAAAAAAGAATCATCCATGCCTCGCTTTGGAACCTATGATGTAGATTGATTACTAGAATTTGCTGCATATTTTGATAATCAAAGCAGATTTTAAAATATAGACAAGTGAACTTCCAAACTTAAAAGATTAAAATTAACACTTGCCTAATGGTTTTTACCTATAGAAGGTAATAATTGGCAATTGTAACTTAATAAGTTAGCTGAGAATTAAAATTCTGGTACAAAAAACCAGAATCTTAATGAATAAAACCATAAAATAAAGGTTGAAAGGGAGAAGAGTACGAAATTATATTAAATACTATGCAAAACTAATCAGAAGGAGCAGATAAATGGCCTTAACAGGACTTCAAATTTACAAACTTTTACCAAAAACAAATTGCGGGGATTGTAATTTTCCAACATGTATGGCGTTTGCAATGGCTGTGGCGACAAAAAGGGTGGCGTTGGATAAGTGTCCACATGTAAGCGATGAAGCAAGAAGTGCTTTAGCCGAAGCTTCTGAACCGCCAATGAGACTTGTTTCTATTGGTAATGATAATAACAAGCTGGAAGTCGGGCAGGAAACAGTACTCTTTCGACATGCGGAGAGGTTTCAGAATGAAGCAGGAGTCGCTATTCTGGTTGAAGATAGTGTAGCAGAAGACGAGATGGATAAAGAGATAAGTACCATAAATAAACTCAAGTTTACACGGGTAGGGGAAGAAATAGGGGTAAATCTCGTTGCCTTCCGCCATAATGCAACCAAAGCTGAAGAGTATGCTAATTTATCAAAAAAATTGTCTGATAAAACAAGCCTGCCGCTTGTACTGATTTGTGAAGACCCCTCTGTTATTGAATCAGCATTGAAGGTAGTTGGTAACAGCAGGCCTTTAATTTATGCTGCTAATAAAAAGAATTATGAAAAGATGGCAAACCTTGCTAAACAATTTAAATGCCCACTTGCCGTATACAGCGATACCCTTGAGACACTTGCCGATCTTACCCAGGATATTAAAAAAATGGGCGTCGATAATATTGTCATTGACCCGGGAGTACAGCAGTCTCCCCACATCATTGATCATTTAACACGACTGAGAAGATTGGCAGTAGAGAAAGTTTTTCGACCCTTAGGATATCCGACTATAATGTTTGTGGAGAATGAAAATCCATATCAGGAAACAATCGAGGCAGCTTCGTTCATGTGCAAGTATGCAAACATTATTATCATGAAGGGTAAAAATACATGGCAAATCCTCCCATTGCTTACAGTTAGACAAAACATATATACCGACCCGCAGGTTCCTAATGCCATAGAAGATAAACTGTATGAAATAGGTGCGGTAACACCTGATTCACCGGTGATTATTACAACTAACTTCTCTCTTACATACTTTACCGTTGCATCAGAAGTTGAGAACAGCAAAGTGCCGACATATATTTCCGTCGTTGAAACAGAGGGGATGGGAGTTCTCAATGCATATGCAGGCGATAAATGGTCTGCAGAAAAAATTGCGAAATTTCTGGATAAACAAAAGGTCAGAGAAAAAGTTAAACATAATACTGTTGTTCTTCCAGGCCTTGTTGCCGTTTTCAGGGCTGAGATTATCGACGAGTTTGGGTGGAATGTTCTGGTTGGCCCAGAGGAGGCTGCACGCATTCCCAGTTTTCTTAAAAATGAATGGAAACCAGGTGCTTGAAAATGAAAAAAGAGAAAATTAAGGTAACTTTTTTACCCGTTGACGAGACCGTAGAGGTAGAAAAAGGGGTTACCATTTTTGAAGCAGCAGCAAAAGCAGGGGTATACGTGAGTTCTATCTGCGGTGGGGATGGAATTTGCGGAAAGTGTAAGGTAATAATAAAAGAGGGCAATATTGTAAGCCAGCCAACTACTTTATTGAAAAGAGAAGAAATTAACAAGGGATATGTCCTTGCATGTCAGACTGAAATCCAGGGAGATATGGTAATAGAAGTCCCTCCGGAATCAAGTGCAAAGGAAAAAATTCTTATTGATAAAGATGCACAGCGATTCAGGGCTCTTTATACCCCTATGAAGGAACAGGTTTCCTTTTCATATAAACCTCTTGTTCAAAAAATCTACCTTCAACTACCCCAACCATCACTGCAGGATAATGTCGGTGATCATGTTCGGCTTTACAGAAGTATACGACGGATGAAAAAAACCTTTATTATGCAGACAGGCCTTAAAACAATACGGTCACTTTCACAGACCTTAAGAAACGGTAATTTTAAGGTAACTGCCACATTAGGCGTACGAGGAAAAACAACAGAAATACTGCAGGTGGAGGAGGGGGATACTACAGGGAGAAATTTTGCAATTGCAATAGATATTGGCACATCCACAGTTGTAACACACCTAATAAATTTAAACAGCTATGAAACGATGGATGCTGAAGCTACATATAACTCTCAAAGAATCTATGGAGATGAGGTTACAAGAAGGATCATTTATGCTGAGCAAAATGGCGCTGATACATTGAGAGAAACAATTGTTAACGATATTAATAATCTCATTAATACCCTGATATCAAGGAATAATATACGTCTCAATGATATAATGGCGATTGTATGTGCCGGGAATACTGCGATGATTCATTTCCTCCTTGAACTTAATTCTTCTTATCTCCGGAAAGAGCCATACATTCCAATCTGCACGTACCCACCGCCTATACGAGCAGCCGAAGTAGGAATAAAGATAAATCCAAGGGGCCTTTTATACACTGTTCCCAGTATAGCAAGCTGGGTCGGAGCTGACATTACCGCAGGTATACTGGCAAGCGGCCTTTACCAGGCTGATGAGCTTACAATGCTTGTCGATATTGGAACGAATGGAGAAATAGTACTCGGCAGCAAGGACTGGATGGTATGCTGCTCTGCATCAGCAGGTCCTGCGTTTGAGGGAAGTGGAGTGCGAAGCGGGATGAGGGCGGCTGAAGGCGCTATAGAGAAGGCCAGGATTTCAGAAGATGGGAAATTTCATTATACTACTATTGGAGAGACGAAACCTATAGGCATATGTGGATCCGGGCTGATCGATATTGTAGCAGAGTTATTCAAGGCAGGTTACCTAGATCGGTCTGGAAGATTAAATCCTGAGTCGGATGAGAGGGTGAGAGAGGTTAATGGGGAAATGGAATTCCTGCTCGTTCCATCCGCACGGACAATGGTTAGAAATGATATAGTAATCGCACAGGCTGATATTGAGAATCTTCTCCGTGCAAAGGCGGCAATATTTGCAGGGATGAATGTATTGATAAATACATTGGATCTTAAATATTCAGATATCAAACGAATATACCTTGCGGGCGGATTTGGTAATTACCTGGATAAAGAAAATGCTGTTACCCTCGGTCTGATACCAGATATAGAACGAGACAGGGTGGAATTTGTAGGAAACACTGCTATTATTGGAGCGAAGATGGCGTTACTGTCAAAAGATGCGCTTGATATGGCGTATAAAATCAGTAAAAGTATTACCTATTACGACCTTATCACATATCCAAATTATATGGATGAGTTTATGTCAGCAAAATTTTTACCGCACACTGATATAACTAAATTTCCCAGTATATTAAAAATAATTCAAAAGGTAGTGTAAATATGAGTAAAACAATCGTTTGTACAGGTAGGGGCGGAACAGGAAAAACAACCTTCGTTGCGCTTGCTGCGCGATGCCTGGACTCTCATCCTTTGCTCATTGATTCGGATTCCGACCAAAACCTTGAAGATATGATAGGTGTGAATTTGCAGGAAGAGGGAGTCAGCACAATATCAGAGATACTGTTTGATATACAAAAGCATAAGGATAAGGAGTTAGAGTCATTTCCGCTTCCGGATAGAATAGAATATGTGGTTAATGCTTCCTGTTTATATGAGTCAGATAGATTTGATATGCTTTCACTTGGAGTAAAATGGACAGAGGGCTGTTATTGTGCTCCAAATAGCATTTTAAAAAGCGTCATTCCATCTATAGCAAATAGTTATGATTACACTATTATCGATTCGCCGGGAGGTCTGGAACATCTTAATAGAAGAATAGTGTCTGATGTAGATGATGTCTTTATAATACTCGATCCCTCAAAAAAAGCTTTGAATAATGTTGAAAGGATGAAAAAGATTGCATCGGAAATTGGTATCCACTTCAAAAATATTTACCTTGTTGCGGATCATAGATTCAACAGCACAGCAGAAGAATATGTTCGCAATTTGAATCAAAATTATTTAGGTAAAGTAGAATACGATGAAAATCTTGAAGGGTATATTTGGAGCGGTAAGTCGCTCTTTGAACTGCCTGAAGATTCGGCAACTTTGCAATCAATAATAAAAATCTTAACCAAAGCTGGATATAAAACAAAAATAAACAGTCTTATATTATAATCTGAGTGAGGAGGATAAAATGGATATCCCTGATGTTAAGAAAACATGGAGAAATCCGATAAACGAGGTTACAATTGGTGCGACAAAAGAAGATGGCGGAACACGGTCTCATTCTATTACAATTGGGGGGTCTACTGCGCTTCCATTTCTCTATTCCGAAGGAAAATATCCTCATCCGGCGGTAATTGCGATGGAGATATGGGATATCGCTCCCACAGACTGGTCGGAAGAGCTTGGACAATATTTTTCTGATGTATGGGATAGCCCCGGGAAGTGGGCGAAAAAGTGCGTGGAGGAATATAATGCAGATCTTATATGTTTACGGTTGCAGGGAACCGATCCTGACGGGGCAAATAAAAGTGGTGACGAGGCTGCCAAGGCCGTGAAGGAAGTTTTAGATACCGTTTCAGTCCCTCTCATCATCTGGGGTTCGGGAAACAATGATAAGGATAACGAAGTATTCCCAGCCTGTTCAGAAGCGGCCGCGGGAGAACGGTGTTTGTTGGGCACTATAACTGAAGGTAACTACAAAACGCTCATAGCGTTATGTAAAGCTGACAAGCATAAGTTAATTGCTGAATCTCCAGTAGATATAAATATTGCAAAACAGGTAAATATTCTCGCTATTGATATTGGCCTGGCACCAGAAGACATTGTCATTTATCCATCCACAGGTGCACTGGGATATGGATTGGAATATGTATATTCAATTATGGAACGGGGCCGTATTGCAGGGCTCAATGGCGACGAAATGTGGGCTATGCCTCTTTTAGCTGATATTGGGAAAGAGGTATGGAAAGTAAAAGAGGCTGTTGCGCCTGAAGACCAGGTTCCTGGTTGGGGTGTTCATGTTGAAAGAGGGCATATGTGGGAAACGATAACTGGCTTAACATACCTTCAATCGGGGACAGATCTATTTATCATGCGACATCCAAAAGCGGTTAATGAATTAAAGAAATATATCAAAAGCATGATGGTAGAATAAAAATATTTGACAGGAGGTTTTCTCTTTTTAATGGCAATAATTCAATAGGCATATGCACTTGACTCCAGTTATAATAATATCTTTTAAGGAGAAGAAAATGCTTTTCATCGGAGAAAGGATCAATGGCGGTTTTAAAGATATTCAGCAGGCTATTAAGGAGAAAGACAAATCTATTATTCAGCAGTGGGCAAAAATGCAGGTAGAAGCAGGTGCCGATTACATAGACGTAAACATGGGCGCAGCTTCAAATAAGCTCGACGATTTCATTTGGATGCTTGAAACTGTTCAAGAAACTGTTAACACACCACTCTCTATTGATTCTAATAAACCAGCTTTTTTAGAGAAACTTGTTAAAACCTGTAAACATCCTCCTATAATCAATTCAACTACTGCAGATCAAGAAAAACTGGATCAAATCCTTCCTTTAGCTGTTGAATACAACACTTCGATAATCGGACTTTGTATGGATAAAAAGGGGGCTCCGCAGGACGTTGCAACCAGAATTGAATTAGGAGCCCAGATATTTAGTGCAGCCATAGAAAGTGGCATCTCTGAGGACAGAATATTTCTTGACCCTGTAACAATGCCGTTGCGATATCTGCAAGAACAGGTTAAGAATCAGATTGAAGCCATTAAGCAGTTTACGGTTTTATCCAGTCCGCCGCCACATATAATCGTTGGATTGAGCAATATAGCTTCGAAATCCAAGCAGGTCCATCTAATTAATAAAGTTTTTTTGGTGATGTGTATTGAGGCAGGTCTTGATGCTGCGATATGTGATGTAACAGATGAGGAACTGGTAGATTCTGCAATAACTGCTGAAGTAATATTGAACAAGCACATATATTCAGATTCATATTTAAAGGCCTATAGGGACAGTAAGAAAAAGTAATCTTTACTTATTAAAAAACAGGATGCATCGAAAGTAAAACAATGGATATGCTGATATTAAGAAGTATGAAGAATAACTTCCCGAGAAGTCAATACACTCTCTCTATGAATATCAAATATGCTGATAAATTGCTTGGTCACTTGACTGAAAGGAATGACTTCTGCGATTCCTGCGAAGAACAATATCGTCACTGCCGGGAAGGATACCAACTCGATTTCTCAAAAAATATTGCAGGGATATATGATTTTCCCGCGACTCTTCCCTTTATGATTGATAATGTTGAGGAGTATCTTCCTGATAGTGTGCCTATGCACGATGTTCTCATAGCTGTTTCTGTCAATGAAGAGATACTTATCTCATTTATTCAAAGGTTTCCTCTTGCAAAGGGAGTAATAATTCCTATAGAAGAAAGTAATTGGATTACACCGTATGGTATTAAAACAATTAGAGAAATCTGTGAGCAAAAAGGCATTGAGGTTTCGTTCCCCAAGCCATTCTGTTCTTTTAATCCAAACTCCGGTGTTTTACTTGATTTTAAGAGAACTTTTAAAATAGGAAAACCTGAAATAAAGTTTGTTTTGGAAGGTAATGTTATTAAAGAAGCCAATGTCTTATGTAGTTCTCCATGTGGTGCAACTTATTATACCGCTGCTCACCTCATAGGAAAAAAATTAGACGATAATTTAGATTACATCATAGATTCGTCACTATTTCATTACCCATGTATTGGGGGAAGCAGTATTGATAAAAATTTTCAGGATTCAATTATGCATCATGCCGTTAAATTACAAAAAAATATACTAAGACATCTGCATGCAATAAGACCCGTATAATTATCCATTTTTTAAAAAAACTGCTTCATCAATTACCATTCAATAACAGAATGAGTAAAAAACCGGGTCAATAATGAATAACGAAGAGAGCAACTGTCAAGACAACCTTAAAAAGGCGGTGTGCGAATTTATCGAGAACATACAATGTGACAACCTTGCAAAAGTATTAGTACATGCTGCAAAGACAAAAAGAATTTCCTACGACGAACTCCAGGCAACAATAAAAACAGACCCTGAGGATGTTTTGTTTCTATCTATGGAGTGGGGGCTGCTGTATCCCGTGAAAACATTAAAGAGTGGCTCATGGGAGGATAGAGTCTTTTTTGAAATGCCGGGTGAAATATATGAGATGCCGAATATTATCACACATCTCGTAAACACAGCATGTATAACCGGTAAATGGGATGTAATGCAGAATGCTGCTGAAGTGTTTAAGGAAATGGGAGAGCCCAAGTGGCATTTTATTCCCGAATTACTCCAGCGATTACTAAAGGAATCGACAGGCTATAAAATCTCTGCTCAACAAATAAAAAAGATATGCATAGAGTTAAGCGTGGGAAACAGAATTAATTCTTTAATAGCTGAGTTCAAGGCAAGCGGGGTGATGAGCCCCAAACTAGGTTCAATGCAGGAAGTTTTTAGAATGAAATCACCTGTTTATGAACTCAACCGGGCCCTTTTTAATAAAAAAGATGCAGACGGTAAGATGTAACAGTACACAATTATTTTTATTGATATCGTAATGAATTAAAACTGTTGTTGTTAACAGGAAGTTGCTATCGGCTGCACATAGTATTAATGAGATGTTAACTCATTAAGTCTTTTTTGTTTTTCTTCAATTTCTTCTTCCAGCTTTTCTAACCTCTGCATCATTATTGGTTTTACAGAATGGACAGGCCAACTTCCCCTTAATGTTTCTAATTCATTTTTTAATTTTTCTATTTCAACTTTTAGATTATCTATTTCTTCAGTACTGTTATTCAACAAACTTTCCTTAAGTAGTTTTTACAGTTATTTTCAAATTCAAACATATTTTCATTCTGTAAATATTTACAGATGAGTTTTTCCCTGAACATCCAGTTTACTTTTCTCTTTTTTCATTACCTGGGGATAGACTCTATCCTTTAGAAATTTAAAGGCAGAATCCTTGTCTTTGTCCATAACTATCTCAGTAAGTTCTTTAAGATCATCTTCGTCAAAACTCACTGCCACTTTTGCCATTTTATATCTCCTATGATAAAAATCAAGATATGAAACAGAAGATCTATTCCATTATTTATTAAGCTCAGAAACATTCTAAAACTGTATTACATACAGTTACTCTCATAGTCCCCTTTCAATATGAATTGCTCGAAGTGGGCAGGCAGCCACACAGAGTCCGCAGCCTACACAAGAAACTCGCGAAATAAGCATGGGAAAGTCACCATGCTCCTCCTGTATAAGAAGATTTTTCGGACATACCTTTGTTGCTCTACATATACCATTGATCCTGTCACACAAAAAGGGTTTGCATTTTTTAAAATCAACCTGGGACCATTTATTGTTGTGACCCATAAGTAAGCTCCAAAACGCTGCAATGAGAATGTACATAGCAACGCCAATCCGTCGTTTAAGCGTAACATAAAATGTTCAAATTTAAAAATAGATAGGTTCATGCATATTCCGGTGAAAGTTGCCAGTGATTCCGGAAAATAAGTACCAATATCTTCCACAATCATCATTCAAAGATTTGTAGCCTAATTCATTATAACATAAAGAAATATAATGAATTATCGAAAAAATG
>CAZGJW010000046.1:0-20162 GCA_964525675.1 uncultured Spirochaetota bacterium | reverse complement strand
TATTTACGGATGATGCTGCGCATGCCGGGGACCTGATCGATCTAATTCCCTACGCGTTCAAGCAGCTCGGAGGAAAAAGCTGACATGAGCGGAGTTCCGCAAAAGGATTCAAAACCGGAAAACAACAGCGGGCTCCGTTTTCATTACAGCAGGGAGGAGCGGCTAAAGAAGCTGAGAAGCGGATATGTACCGCAAAGGAGGCGCTTTTTCTCAAGAAAAACCCGAAGAGGGATATTTATACTGCTGGTTGATATTCTTCTCGTTGCGCTCGTGTTTTATCTGCTCACCAGGCCTGCCAATGTGTACCTTGAAAAAGAGATTGGTGGCGTAAACTACGGCCTGAATGTCACCGGGATAAAGGGAAAGAAAGTCCTGATTGGATTTACACTGAAAAATAAAACTGCCCGGACAATCCAGTTTGAAAATCCAGCGCCGGTGTTCGTGCAAATAAAGAAGGGAGACTCGATTGTATTGCGTTTGAAAAAAACCATTGCAGAAAACACCCTGCTTCTAGCTGGAGAAAGCAGTTCCCTCATCTTTCTCATCGAGGAAAACCGACTGCCGAAATCAGCACTCGTTCAGCTCTATTATAATGGAGAGGACACTCCTCTTTTTGAGAAGAATATTCGGTTTTGAGCAGTGGATTTTTTAAATTTGATAGGTTCAATAATTATTTTGACGCATCGTGTGCTGATAATACCGCTACCGGTGGCTACATACAGGTTTTTATCAGATAATGATCATGTTTTTTATACAAGAACTTTCCTAACTATAGTATTCTGTTATATATTTCAGATAGTTTCCGTTTGGCCCTTCAGCCAATTACAGCTCGGATGAACCAAAATTCTAATGAATGGATAAAACCAGAGAATACATTATTCGAGAGAAAGGGAGTTCAGTATGGGTGGTCCAAAAGGTAATGCAGTAATCGGACAATCAGGCGGTCCGACTGCAGTGATTAACCGAAGTTTCATCGGAGCGATTATGGAGGCGAGGAAACATGCAGAGATCCTCGAGCTCTACGGCGCCAGACACGGGGTGCAGGGTATGCTGAACAATGAGTACGTTCCTCTGTTCTCGCAGCCCAACTTTGTTCTCAAACAGATATCCAATACTCCTGCCGCCGCGCTCGGTTCAATACGGCATAAACCGACCGCCGATGAATGTATGAAAATTTTTGACAACTTTAAAAAGATGAACGCGCGATACTTCTTTTATATTGGAGGCAACGATTCCGCGGAAACGGCCTACATCATTAACAGCTATGCTGCGCACGAAGGATACGACCTTCGTGTGGTGCACATTCCAAAAACAATAGACAACGACCTGCTCGTAACCGACCACTGCCCCGGATATGGCAGCGCCGCACGCTATGTTGCATGCGCGTTTATCGGTGACAATGAGGATAACAGAGCCCTGAAGGGGGTTAAGATCAATGCCGTCATGGGGAGAAATGCAGGCTTTCTGACTGCTGCAAGCCTGCTGGCCCGACAGTATCCCAAGGACGGCCCCCATCTCGTGTATATGCCTGAAACACCATTTGACCTCGATTCTTTTCTCGCTGATGTGGAAAGAACCTTCAAAGAGCATGGACGGGCGCTTATCGCGGTTTCTGAAGGAATCAACAGCCAGGGAATATTCAATCTGAAAAACGGGAAGAAGCCTGATTATATTTCTCAGCGGTTAAACTCATTTGTTCATCTCGCTCTGCCTGATAAGTACAACCCAAAAGAAAAGGGCGGAGTCATTGAGCTCGATTCTCACGGAAATGTGAGCCTCAGTGGATCCGGGATGATGGGAGATATTCTTGCCATGATAGTTAAAAGTTCTCTAAATATTGAACGGGTGCGGGCTGATACTCTGGGTTATCCGCAGCGTTCATTCCCCCTCGCAATATCGGAGGTCGATGCTCAAGAGGCCAACACGGTGGGAGTCAATGCGGTAATCGCCGCTACCCAGGATACCTTCGATGAGGGGAGCATTGCAATTAAAAGGGCTGAAGGTGACGGAACCTATCGCATCACCACATTTGTAACACCGCTTCAGAGCGTTCAGAAACACACAAAAAGTTTTCCAGGGGAATGGGTGCTTGAAGGCGGGGAGATAGACGAGAGAAAGTTCAGAGAGTACGCAAATCCTCTTGTCGGTGAACTTCCGGTAACAGGAAGGTTTGTGAAAACAATATTTTAGATGTAGCCTGACAGGTTAGTTTTTTTATGAATGAAAGAAACCGATTGTACTGTCGGAAACGGTGATTAATCCAAAGGGAAGGTGGACAGCTCCTCTAAGGCTGGCAATAATATATATTGAAGAAAATAATTGTACTGTTTACGACTGTTCTGGTTTTTTCTGCAATTCCGCTGAATGCAGGTCCTTTCAGCGATGCGGATGCACAGACCGCATTTTCCATGGGGTATTACTATTTGTACAACAACGAATTCTCCATGGCCATCCAACAGTTTGAATTGTGTGCGTATCATTTGAAACAACCGTCTTCTCTGGTCTATTCCATCATCGCAGATATTTACAGTATAGAAGGAGAGCACAAAAAATCCTCCGAGTATGCCCTCAAGGCCCTGGAGATAGATCCGGGAAACGAATCTGCCCTTCAAGTTATTACCGCGGATCTAATACGTGCTGATAATTACAAAGAAGCCGTCCCTTATCTTGAAAAACTGCTGGAGCAACAGCCCGACAACCTTCAGGCGCTTTTTTTCCTTGCAGAATCGTACAGCGAGCTGAACGATGATGAAAAGCTTATCGAGATATACGAGAAGATACTTCAGTATCGGCCGTCCCTGATCGATGTCCGGCTGAACCTCGCCTTTCTATACACGAAAAAGGCAGCGTTTTCCCTTGCAGAGAAAGAATACAAGAATGTTTTACAATCCGACCCCGAGAACGAGAAAGCGATTTTTTATCTCACCTATATTTTTCTCAGTGAGGGGCGTACAGATGAAGCACTTGATCTTTTCGCGAAACTGGACAGGAAAGAATTGCTCAGTGATGAGATGCTCGAGGATTACGGAATCAACCTCTTTGTCGAGGGGCAAAATCCCTCCCCCGTCTACGACAGAATAAGTGATAAGAAGAAGCTTAAACCGGTATCAAAGGCGATCCTTCGATATCTTCAGGGTGATCTGGATAAAGCCAGGACGCTCTTTGAGCAATCGATAAAGCAGGACCCGTCTTCGATCGCTCCATACGTGGGACTTATAAAAATAGCCGAACAGATGCAGAATGTTGATATGGAAAAAAAATGGCGGTTTGTCCTAGCTGGTAATTACTACAACATAGGCGCGTATAAGAAGGCATTGCAGAATGCAAAGCGTGTTAAACAGATAGATTCTCTCTTCCTTGAAAACAGGTATTTACTCGGCGATATTTACAGCGCAATGGGGGTGACTGAACAGGCAATTGACGAGTACAGATACTACCTTGATAATGCGCCTGAAAAGGGGGATGCATACATCAAACTCGGCATCAACTACGACAGGGTCGGAAAACATGAAGAAGCGATACAGAGCTTTCGTTCAGCCGTGAAATTGATGCCGAAAAATGACGAGCTGTACTACTACCTCGGCCTGGAATACAGAATCCTCAAAGACTATACGAATGCTCTGCAGGAATTTCTAAAAGCCTCTGAATTGAAACCGGATAATGCGGTATATTTTTTTAACCTTGGAATTTGTTATGAGCGGCTCGGGGATATACCTAATGCTATCGAGTATCTTGACAGGTCAATCGAGCACGACGATACGAATGCGCCGGCCCTCAATTATTTAGGATACCTGTTAGCGGATGCGGGTATACGTCTTGACGAGGCAAAAGCCCATATCGAGAAAGCTCTTGCGATCGATCCCGAAAACGGTGCATATCTAGACAGTCTTGGGTGGGTTTATTACAGGCTTTCTCAGTATGAAAAAGCACGAGAGTATCTCGAGAGCGCCGTTGGCCATTTGAATGAATCCAATGAATCCGATGAGGAGAACTACCTTATCTACGATCATCTTGGCGATGCGTACGACAAACTCGGTGAAACCGAAGAAGCGCTCGACGCATGGAAAAGGGCAGTCGAGATGAAGGATGTAGAGAAAATACGGAAAAAGATCGAAAGAGCACAGAGAGAGATACAACAATGAAACCTGGCCTATTCTGTATGATAATCCTGCTTCTGATAACCTGCTCGTGTGCCGCTCAAATGCAGAAAAACGGAGTCGAGGAAGATACGACGGCTCTGCTCATGAAAAAGCTTGAATCGTATAACGTCAGTGTTCGACGATTAACCGGCACCGCAGCCATGTTTTACAAGGATCAGAATCAAACCCTCAGTTTCAGGGCTCGTGTTATTTCACAGAATGAGGATTTCAGGCTCGACCTCAATGATTTTGTATTTAAAAAACCTGTGCTTACTCTTATTAAAAAGGGAAGCGATATTCTTATTGTTTATCATTTAAAACGGGAGTTTTATCAGATGAAGTATGAAGAACTCGATCTGGAAAATCTTGCCGGTATTAGTATACTCCCTGCAATACTCATCCCTTCGATTACGGGGAGGGTGTATGTTGAAGAGAATCAAGGTACGGTCTCACCCATCGATGCCGCGACTCTCCTTATTGATGGAGACGATATTCGTGAGGAGATTCATTTTAATGAAGTTTCCCTTCCTGCACTTACAACGATAAATGTTCCACCGGCTGAATACACCCTGAAACTCACGAAATTCAATCGATATAATGAGGTTTATTTTCCGCAAAAGATATCTCTTGCAGCCAGGGGGAGGACTCTTGAAATAAGCTATTCGGAAGTTCATGTAAATAAGCCTGTTGACGAAGCCTCTTTTGATATCGAAAGCGCTATTCCCCACGGATATACAGTGGGGATGCAGTAAGCCTCTTCTAAGTAAATTCGAACAAGTTACTTTTGATACTCAGCCGCGAAGTCGCCACTTTTAAGTAACTTCTCGCGAAGTTACTTTTTGGTATGTATGCCACTTAAAACCGGCGGATAATACGTGTATGTGGAAGAAATAATACGTGCATGTGTACTAATTACCACATATTTCGTGTTTTGTATTACAGCACACAGAGCTGTTAATTTTTTAATTGTCTGCATAACAATTAATTAACATAAGATACATGGTGATCTAACTGGTACGTTAATTGCATTAAAACCCTGTAAACAACAGAGCGTTTCAACAAAGGCGGATATATGTTTTTTCAGAATACGGTTGCTGACAGTTTCAGTATAGAGGGTATCGGACTTCACAGCGGTACAAATTCCAGGGTAACGATCTCGCCGGCACCTGTTGATACGGGCCTGCTTTTTATTCCTTGTGATGCGGATGTATCTGAAGGGTTTGAGGCACATTTCGCAAACCTGCGTAGCACCGCGAATGCTATCACAATAGGTAACAACGGTTACAATATTCAAACAATCGAACATTTGATGGCCGCATTTTACGCGTACGATATTACCAATGCATATATACAGGTGCATGGCAGTGAAATGCCCATACTTGACGGATCTTCACAAAAGTATATTCACAAGATCGAAGAAGTCGGAATAGCAGTACAGCATGCGCTGCAGAGAATCGTGTATATCCCCTATCCGATGTGGATCGAGAATAACGGGAGCTATCTCATTGTCCTGCCCAACGAGCAGTTCAAAATCACCTATACTATCGACTTTAACTCGAAAAGCGAAGCGATCGGGACCCAGACGGCACATTACACGATAACGAGAGACACCTTCAAAAAATCGATTGCATCGGCACGTACGTTCGGGTTTATTGAAGACCTTGAAGCATTGCAAAAGAACAACCTCGCATTAGGTGGCTCTTTAAACAACGCACTGGCCTATACAAAAGAGGGGCTCGTAAACGATTATCTGCGGTATGACAATGAATGTGTACGCCATAAGATGCTCGATTTGATAGGCGACCTCTCATTGATCGGATATAAGATGATGGGGCATTTTATCGCCTACAAGTCCGGACACTCTCTAGATCTGGCATTTGTGAGAAAGATAGACAGGATCATGAACAGGATCAGCAGCCCGCGCACTCTTTCACGAGACGTAGTACGGCGAAAGGAGATGCGGTTCAACAGGTTTATTCAGCGGATTCAGGATTCATAACCGGGATTTCAAAATAAATTGATTTCCTGATTATTATTGTGTGCAACCTGCTTCACATAAATGGGGCCTCGTTATCGAGGCCCCTCTTTTTTGTGATCTATCGTCGCTTTAAAATACCTTGAAACCCGCTTCAGCGCCGATTCCGACGGTCAGAAAGTGATCGAGCAGGTCGTATCCCACAACTTTAAATTTGAAATATTTATTAAGCTCGTACATCAAGCCGGTATTGAAAACTCCCCGCTGCTCATCCCACGCAAGGCCAAGACCTTTTCGTACGCTGTAGTTTGTAAATTCGCCGATAACGAAGAGCTTGTCACGGTAAACCGGTTTTCTGATACCAAAGAAAAAATTGAGAAGATATCCGGCATCTAGACCGAATGTATACCCGAGTCCCGTGTTTATGTAACCCAGCTTGCCGGCGTTCTCGCTGATTGCCGCATATATCGAGATAGGCGTTCCGTTGACCCCTGCGGCATCGGACATGAATTCAGCCTGTATACCTGCGGCGGCCCTGAAACCACTCCTGCCGGCACCGTAAAACACGTATTTGCTTCCGAATATAAAAGGAGTGACTCCGATATCCTGGCCTTCCTGAGTGAGAATTTCCTTGCCTGCGGAGAGTTCCCAATTCGGCAGCACAGCGGTATTGAAGGATACATAAATATTGCCCGGATCAAAGATGTACCCTGCATTGATATGGACGGTTCCTTTTGCAGGAGTACTCGTGATGGGCATGGTGAAATATCCGTATGCTCCTGTAATCGTAGTGCTTGCGAAAACCGACGCTGCCGGAAGAATAACACAGATCAGGATAACAACCGATAATTTTTTCAATCCAAACATTTTGAACCTCCGAATAGATATACTGGACTGTATAGTAGGCAATATACCATACAGCAGCCTGAGACGCAAATAAAAAGACTATACGGCAGCCATCGCTTTTTTATCTGTATCACGACATCCGGGATATTTTATTTGAAACTCGAAACATGCCCTATTATGGTTTTATCCATTAAAATTATGGTACAAAATACCAGAATTTCATGTAAATTGACTGTATTTAATGTTACAATTGCTTGTCATTGGATTCTATAGGTAAAAACTATTAGGCAAGTGTTTGTTTATACCTTTGACGATTGCAAGTTCACTTGCCTATCTTTTGGTACATCTTACCCGACTGGTGGTGTTGTATGCGTATCAGCAAACTTTTTTTCCCGACGTTGAAAGAAGCACCGAAGGATGCATCTATTCAGAGTCATGTGCTTATGGTGCGTGCCGGGTTGATAAAAAAGGTTTCAAGCGGTATCTACTCCATGCTTCCGCTGGGAAACAGGGTTGTCAAGAAGGTCGAGAATATTATACGGGAGGAGATGAACAGGATCGGAGGCAATGAGTTCCTCCTGCCTGTGCTCATACCTGGCGATATGTGGAAACAGAGCGATCGGTGGTTCTCAATGGGTGCAGAGCTGTTCAGGTTAAGGGACAGGAACCTGCAGGACTATGTACTGGCGCCGACCCACGAGGAGGTGTTTACAGCACTGCTGAAAGATCATATTAAATCATACCGTGATCTTCCGTTGACCGTCTACCACATTGGCCCGAAGTTCAGGGATGAAATACGTCCCCGGTTTGGTGTAATGCGCAGCAAGACATTTACAATGAAAGACGCATACTCCTTCCACACCTCATCGGACAGTGAATCACTTGATGCGACGTACAATGACATGGCTTCGGCGTACAGGAAGATATTTCAGCGATGCGGCCTCAATACCATACCTGTTGCTGCAGATTCCGGAACAATGGGCGGTTCAGCCTCCGAGGAATTCATGGTGCCTGCTCGGGTCGGCGAGGAGGAAATCGTTCAATGTTCTTCCTGCGGTTATGTGGCAAACAGGGAGAGGGCCGAATGCCAGCAGGAAAATATGGAGTACGAGAATACCGGAGAACTCGAGCTCATCCACACTCCCGGTGTAAAAACTATATCCGATTTGACCGGATTTCTCGATAGGGGGCCTGAGCAGCTTATAAAGACACTGTTGTTTAAAACCTCTGAAGGAGGGTATATCATTGCACTTGTACGGGGTGATCTTGAAGTAAATGAAACAAAGCTGAAAAACCACCTCGGCGTTCCTGAGATTGAAAAGGCCGATCCGGATGATGTCCTTAAATCTCTCGGTATTCCGCTTGGATTCGCCGGACCGATTGGTGTTACAGGCACCTCTGTTATCGGAGATAACAGTATAAAAAATGTCAGAGGAGGAGTGACGGGGGCCAATCGGAAGGATTATCACTATAAAAACGTCAATGCGGGAAGGGACTTTACCCCTGAAACCTATACCGATCTCCGGCTCGTTGGAGAAGGCGATCGATGCCCTCGATGCGGGAAGAGACTGTCTCTGTTCAGGGGTATCGAGCTCGGACACATCTTCAAGCTCGGTGACAAGTATACTAGGGCCTTCGATGTATCCTATCTGGATGAGGCGGGAGAGGCAAAAACGCCGCTAATGGGATGCTACGGTATCGGAGTGGAGAGAACCGTTGCGGCTGTTATCGAGCAGAATCATGATGAAAACGGTATAATTTGGCCGATGTCAATTGCGCCCTACTATGTATATATTCTTCCCATCAAATATACAGGCCGCATGAAAGAGGTGTCTGACGAGCTTTACGAACAGCTGCGGGCTGTCGGAATCGAAGCGCTTCTCGATGACAGAGAGCTGAGACCGGGGGTCAAGTTCAAGGATGCAGACCTTATCGGTATTCCCTACAGGATCAATATTGGTGATAAAGGATTGTCGGAAGAAAGCGTCGAGCTGGTGCACAGACGAAGCGGAAAAAAGGAACAGGTAGACCCCGGTGAAATCGGCCCGTTTGTTCGGGACAAGGTGGAACAGGAACTGAAGAGTTTTTCTTGATTCCCCTATTGTTTCATTCTATACTGATCAAGCCACACACTGTTTGATACTGCCGGCTATTTCAGATGAGCCTCGAATACAGGGGCTCGAAGCAGCACCGGCTGTAGTCAGAACGATATACTGCGAATTATCCGTGCTGTTTGATTCCGTCGGACATTTCAAGTGATATTAAAAATAGGCAAGTAAACTTCAGGGGAAACCCTGAGGGGATACCCACTGGGAGAGTCGAAATGCATATAGTTTCCGTCATTATGGGCAGTGATTCCGATAAAGCTATTTACAGCGAGGTTTCTTCTGTGCTGATGAAATTCGATATTTCTTTTGAAGCTCGTATCATCTCTGCACACAGAACGCCGGATATTCTCGCAGAGTATGTACGGATGGCCGTGAACAGCGGTGTTCGGATTTTCATTGCAATAGCGGGGATGGCGGCAGCGTTGCCGGGTGCGATTGCATCGTATACCACACATCCTGTCATTGGTGTGCCGGTGGCTTCATCTTCTCCTGTCCTGGGTTTTGACAGCCTGCTCTCGATGTTGCAGATGCCTCCGGGGGTTCCGGTTGCGACGGTGACGATAAACGGTGGGAGAAATGCTGCCCTGCTTGCCGCGGAAATTCTTGCAATATCAGACCCCTCTATTGAAATAAAATTGATCGCCTATAAAAAAGAGATGGCAAATGGGGTTGTACAGAAAGACAGACAACTATCAAAGGAATAAGACATGGAGAGAGACATCTTCCTCAACATCAGCCCGCTCGATTCACGATACTACAAAAGCAACAGAGAGCTTATGGAACTGCTTGCCGACTACCTTTCTGAAAATTCCGTCATTCGCTATGAGGCTCTGGTCGAGGGAGCGATCATTACAGTTATGGAGAAATACGGCATTGTCCCCGACGGCTCGACCCGTATAATGAAAAAGGCATGTCAAAGTATCACCCCGGAGGAAGTGTATGAAGAAGAAGAAAAAACAAGGCACAATATACGCGCACTGGTGAATGTGCTGCAGAGAAAGGTAAGCCCTCGGCTTGCACCTTTTATTCACCTGTCTACGACGTCTGAAGACATTACCGGCACAGCCCAGGCACTTCGCATGCGTGATGTATTTTACAGGGTTGTGATCCTTCTGTGCGTAAAGCTCATGCGGATACTGACTGATATCGGCATGAAGGAGGCGCATACTGCTCAGATCGGGAGGACACACGGCCAGCATGCAGTGCCCGTGACCGTCGGTTTTCTGTTCGCGGGGTATGCGGACAGATTCGGCGGAAGGCTTGTCAAGATTGCCGAGGCGGTAAAAGATCTGCGGGGCAAGATAAGTGGTGCAGTCGGTGCGTACAATGCAGGGTCACTTATCTTTGAAGATCCCAGAAAGTTCGAGGAGGACGTGCTTGGTGAGCTTGGTTTGAAACCGGCGAATTTCTCCTCGCAGATTGTGGAACCGGAGTATATGCTTGACCTGGTGCATGCAGTGGTATCGGCTTTCGGTGTTCTGGCTCAGATCAGTGATGACATGCGGCATCTGCAGAGAACCGAAATCGCTGAAATGGGTGAAAAGTTTGAGAAGGGCCAGGTAGGCTCTTCGACGATGCCACATAAAAGGAACCCCTGGAATTTCGAGCATGTGAAATCAATGTGGAAGGAGTATGCGCCGAGAATGGTTACCCGCTACCTCGACCAGATTTCAGAGCATCAGAGGGACCTTACAAATTCAGCATCGAACAGATTTACTGTCGAGATTATTACAGCCTTTACGCTTTCAGTTGACCGGCTTGTCAGGCAGCTTTCAAAACTTTCGATCGACCGCGTCAATCTTGAAAAAAACATCAAGACGGCTGACGGGATGTTTCTTGCAGAGCCGCTGTATATATTACTCGCTGTAAAGGGGCGTCCGGATGCCCATGAAGTTGTCAAAAAAGCTGCGTTAAAAGCGCAGAAGGAGGGCAGGGGTCTGTTTGACGTCGTGGAGAAAGACGATGCCTTCAGGGAAATAACCATGCTTGATTCATGGAAGAAACTTACCCAAAATCCGGCTGCATATATCGGTCTTGCGGAAAAACGCGCTCGGGAAATTGCCGGGTACTGGCAAAACGAGATACGCAGGATCGAAAAAGAATGTAACGCCTTCGGAGAAACAGGGAATGGCTGAGTGTGAATCCGATGTATTTCAGGACACCCCACAGGAAAAGTGCGGGATAATCGGCGTGATGTCGTCTGACAGCGCATTCAGCGCCGGCGCCCTCATTTACAGGGGGTTATATGCCCTTCAGCACAGAGGGCAGGAGAGTGCCGGCATAGCAACATATAAAAACGATATCGTCAATATTAAGAGGGGCGAGGGGCTTCTAACCTCCGTGTTCAAACCCTCTGACTTTGAATCTCTTACCGGCAGCCTGGGTATCGGCCATGTACGGTATTCGACAACCGGGTCAGGTTACTTTCAGAATGTGCAACCGATTATTGCCCGATACTGGGGCGGGATGATGGCTGTTTCACACAATGGCAATATCGTCAATTCCAAAGAGCTCAGGAATTCGCTTATTGAAAACGGCGCCCTTATCCGTTCGAGTTCTGATACGGAGCTGCTGCTGCACCTTGTGGCAAGCCGTAAGGACCGGGATATAAAAACCGCGGTGCTCGATGCAATTGCGAGGATCAATGGGGCCTACTCTATCGTTATGATTGCGGGTGAAAAACTGATTGCACTTCGGGACCCGTATGGTTTCCGGCCTCTCTGCCTCGGAAAGATATACAAGGGGTATGCAGTCGCGTCCGAATCAAACGCGCTCGATGTGATGAATGCCGAATTCGTCAGAGATATACAGCCGGGAGAGCTGGTAGAAATAGACGGTGAAAACATACACAGTTATACCTTCAAAACAGGGGAAAGAAATGCACTCTGTGTGTTTGAATATATTTACTTTGCCCGTCCCGATTCGGTTATTGACGAGATCAGCGTGTATGAGGTGCGTAAGCGCATGGGACGTGAGCTTGCCCGCGCAAACCGGGTCAACAGTCAGAAGGCAGACGTGGTGATTCCTGTTCCTGATTCCGGGGTGACGACGGCAATAGGTTTCGCACAGGAGGCCGGTATCCCGTATGAAATCGGGCTGTTTAAAAATCCCTATGTGGGCCGCACTTTTATTGATCCAGGCACCAGTGAGCGGGGGGACAAGGTTAAGATCAAACTGAATCCCATTCGAAGCGCCATCAAGGGCAGGAGGGTGGCTGTTCTGGACGATTCGATTGTCCGCGGAACGACAAGCAAGAGAATAATCAGGATGATACGGGATGCCGGCGCAAAGGAGATACACCTGTACATCAGCTCTCCGCCGATAACCCACCCGTGTTTTTTCGGCATCGATACCTCGGAAAAGAGAACACTGATCGCCTCGACACAGTCTATAGAAAACATCCGCAAGTTTTTAGAGGTGGACAGTCTCACCTATATTACTCTTGAAGGCCTTTCGAAGGCGGTCGGGAAGCCGCTTGACAGCCTCTGCTATGCGTGTTTCAATGGCGATTACCCGGTACCGGTCATGGAGGATGACAATGAGGGGAAGATGCTCCTGGAGGAATTCCGGGTGAATGAGATGTAAGCCTCAGATGCTGTGCATGAAGAGGGTGCCCTATTTCAAAAAGACGGAGAAGGAGTTGGGACTAACATACAGGGAATCGGGGGTTGATATATCGGCGGGAGAGCGTTTCGTTGACGTCGTGAGAAACAAACTGAAAGGCTCCGGCAGCGAAAACATCGGGCTTTTCGGCGGCCTTTTTGACCTTTCTCCCCTTGATTATCGCAATCCTGTGCTTGTCGCGAGCACAGACGGGGTCGGCACAAAGCTTCTACTTGCAAAAGAGGCGAAGAAATACGACACGATCGGTATCGATCTTGTTGCAATGTGCGTGAACGACATCATAACAACAGGGGCAAGACCTGTATTTTTTCTTGATTACCTGGCGACATCAAAATTGGATGTTGCAGTTGCATCTGAGGTTCTGGATGGTATTGTATATGGATGCAGCGAGGCAGGATGCACGCTGCTCGGCGGAGAAACCGCCGAGATGCCCGGTGTGTATGAATCCGGGACCTATGAGCTTGCAGGGTTTGCCGTGGGGATTGCTGAACGAGAAAAGCTTATCGATGGCAAAACCATCGAAGCGGGCGACGTGCTTGTAGGTCTCAGATCGAGCGGCATACATGCAAATGGTCTCAGCCTCGCAAGAAATGCGCTTTTTTCAGGAAAAAAATACTCCTATCAATCTGTTGTTCCACCCTTATCATGCCCGCTCATCGATGAGCTCCTGACGCCGACCAGGATATATGTGCAGATGGTGCTTGAAGTCCTGAACAGTTTCCGCGTTGGCGGTATTGCCCACATTACAGGCGGCGGCTTGTACAGTAATACAGTGAGAATACTCCCGAAAGGTCTCGACCTGAAAATAGACTGGGAGAGCATAAAGCCGCATCCTGTTTTCTCCATTATTAAAAATGCGGGGAAAATCGACGAGGGGGAAATGCGAAACACTTTCAATATGGGGATAGGGCTCGTTTTCATTATGAAGAGAAACAGGGCAGCCGATTTATACGGGTATCTGCGTAAACAGGGGGAGGAGCCGGTTAATATCGGTGAGATTGTTGAAAGAAAGTGATGGGTGCAATGAACACGAAGAGAATTGCTGTTTTTATTTCCGGGCGCGGGTCGAATTTCAGGGCGATTCATGATGAAGTGAAGAGGGGAATCATCAGGGGAAAAATTGTCGTGATTATTTCCGATAACCCCGATGCGCCCGGCCTTGAATATGCGCGCAGCATGGGTATTCGGACTGCGGTTTTTGAGAAAAAGAGAGAAGAATCACGCGACGCGTATTTCGAACGGATTTTAACGCTTCTCGAGCGGGAGTCTGTTGAGGGTATTGTGCTTGCTGGATTCATGAAGGTGCTGTCACGAAATTTTATTCACAAGTACCCGAACAGAATTCTCAATATCCACCCGGCCCTGCTTCCCTCCTTTCCGGGTGTCGAGGCTCAGAAGCAGGCGTTTGAATATGGTGTGAAATATTCCGGATGCACCGTTCACTTTGTGGACGAGGGTGTTGACACCGGACCTGTCATTCTTCAGGAAGTCGTGCCGGTTCTTGAAGATGATGATGAGCATACACTGGCAGACCGTATACTCGAAAAGGAGCATGTCATCTATCCGAAAGCCCTGCAGTACTTCTGCGAAGACAGGCTCGAGGTGCGGGGGAGAAGGGTGTTCGTTCGACCGGAAGGTTAAAAACGATGCAGGTGAATCATATACATAAGAACTGCCTATTTACGATCGGCGCATTGCATTAATCGAAAAAGAGTAAGGAGGTACATGCCTTGAGAATGCCCGAAGCATACAGTAAAATTAATATCCAGTCGGTTCCGCTTTTCTCCAGGGGCAAGGTGCGTGATATTTTCGACCTCGGAGACAGGCTTCTTATGGTCGCCTCCGACAGGATTTCCGCTTTTGATGTTGTCCTGCCGAATGCGATTCCTTTCAAGGGAATGGTGCTGAATTCGATATCTGCGTTATGGTTTAGAAAAACAGGAGACATTATAAAAAATCATTTGATATCAGATGATGTGCAGGATTTTCCTTTTCAAATGAGTGAGCAGGAGCGGGAAATACTGCACGGCAGAAGCTCGCTCGTGCGAAAGGGGGATATGATCGAAGTTGAGTGCGTCGTGCGGGGATATATCGACGGTTCCGGATGGCGTAGTTATCAGCAGAGCGGCCGGCTCTTCGATCTTCCGCTGCCTGAAGGACTCGTTCAGGGCGATAGGCTTCCCGAACCGGTATTTACACCCACGACAAAGGCAAAAAGCGGTCATGATGAATATATCAGCTTCGAGCAGGTCGAAAATAGGATCGGGACTGAAGTCGCCCGGTTCATCAAATCGAAGTCTATTGAGCTGTACAAGAAGGCACATGATGAGGTGTATGAAAAGGGCCTCATCCTCGCAGACACGAAGTTCGAGTTTACCCTCGTCGACGGCAATATACTGCTTGCGGATGAGATTTTCACACCCGATTCCTCACGTTACTGGGATAGAGAGCTGTATAAGCCGGGAGGTCCTCAACCGAGTTTTGACAAGCAGTATATACGCGACTGGCTGGAAACCCAGGATTGGGACAAAACACCGCCAGCCCCGTCACTGCCGGATGAGGTTATTAAAAAATCCGTTGAAAAGTACCTCGAGGTATACCGGCGGGTTGCTGGCGGCGCCTTTGAATAGCTAGAATGACACGATGATTAAGGAGCTCTATCTGAATGCTTACATCGGAGGGATAATGGTAAATATCTTTTTTCAAGTAAGCGGAGGGGATACGTCGTGAAGATTCTCGTTATTGGAAGCGGGGGGAGAGAGCACGCTCTATCATATGCCCTGTCTAAAAGTCCAATAGTACAAAGGCTATACTGGACTCCAGGCAATGCCGCGACAGGAGAAATAGCTGAAAACCCGCGGATAAAGACTGATGACTTTGAATCTCTTCTGAGCTTTGCAAGGAAGGAGAAAATAGACATAACCGTTGTCGGTCCCGAACTGCCCCTGGTAAACGGTATTGCCGACCTTTTTATCGAAAATGGACTTCGAGTGTTCGGCCCCACATCCGGGGGCGCCAGGATAGAGGGAAGCAAGATTTTTGCAAAAAAGATGATGGAAGAAAAGGGTATACCGACTGCCACCTACAGGGAGTTTTTTGAAGTACAGGCGGCGCTGGAGTATATACAGCGGATTGATCCGCCGTTTGTGATAAAAGCTGACGGTCTTGCCGCAGGTAAGGGTGTTTTGATCGTTGACAGTGAAAAAAATGCCCATGAGGCCCTCACCGATATGTTCGAGCGAAAGGTTTTCGGGGAGAGCGGGACACGGGTCGTTATTGAAGATTTTCTCGAGGGAGAAGAGGCGACCGTGTTGGCGCTTTGCGACGGGCATACTGTCGTGCCCCTCCTGTCCTCTCAGGACCATAAACCCGTATACGACGGCGATAGAGGGCCCAACACCGGAGGTATGGGAGCAATTGCACCCGCTCCGGTGGTGAATACAACGGTCATGGGCAGGGTGATAGACAAAATACTTCTTCCTCTCGTTGATGAATTCCACAAAAGGGGTATCGACTACCGGGGCGTTATCTACGCTGGTCTCATGGTGCGGGATGACAATCCCTCTGTTGTCGAATTCAACTGCAGGTTCGGAGACCCGGAAATAGAAGCGGTTGTTCCGCTTTTAGAATCAAATCTCGTGGAATCGATAGTAAAAACGGTGAACGGGGATCTTAAAAACTGCACCATAGCATGGAAAAAGGGCTATGCCTGTGACGTTGTCATGGCATCAGGTGGGTACCCCGGCCCCTATGAGAAGGGGAAGGAGATACAGGGTCTTGATGTTTCCAGCAGTGACAATAATGTATATATTTTCCATGCGGGAACCGCACAAAGGAACGGACGGGTTGTAACGAATGGAGGTCGGGTGCTAAATGTCGTTTCGACCGGCAAGACCCTTCAGGAAGCAGTTGCCGGTAGTTATGCCGCTGTCGATAAAATACGGTTTGAAGGTGCATACTACAGAAAGGACATCGGGTTTCGTGGTCTGAAGTATTTTACGAAATAGTGCATAAAAACACAAAAAAGGACATATTTTATTCCATTGACAAAAAAAGAATGCAATGATAAAAAAGAAGTGAAGATCGAAAATAAACTATTTTGAAAGGAGTGTTGTCATGAAAAGAAATAGATATCTCATGATTGCAGTCTCATTGCTGGTTGTGGCGTCTTTTCTTCTCTTTTTCAACGGTGGTACTAAAGAGAAGGGAAAAGCAGCTGAAACGGCCGAGATCAGCATCATCTGGGCTGAATATGACGGCCTGACTCCTGAGTTTGCGGATCAGATGACAAAGGGGTTCGAGGAGAAGTATCCGAATGCCACACTTACCGTCATTTCGACACCCTGGAATCAGGTGCATGACAGGCTCATTACAAGCCTCGGGGGGGACAATCCGCCTGATATGTCGATTATCGGAACACGATGGGTACTCGAGTTCAAAGACCAGCTCGAGCCCCCGGAGAAGTGGGTATCAAAAGAAACCATCGATAACATTCAACCCGGTGCAAAAGAAGCGGTCGTCGACGGCGTTCTTTTTGCACTTCCCGATGCAATCGGCCCGAGGATCATGTTTTACCGGACAGACCTTATCGATACCCCGCCGGTGACCTTTGAAGACATGCTCAGAATAGCACAGAAAGTGAATAACCCTCCTGATATTTACGGTGTTGGAATGAGCGGCAAGAAGTATGCAGAGCTGACGGAGTTTGTATACTATTTCTACGGAGCAGGCGGAGATTTCTTTGAGACGAGGCCGGACGGAAAACTAGGAAAATGCACGGTGAACGGCCCTGCGGGGGTAAAGGCGCTTACCTTTATGAATGACCTGGTAAACAAGTATAAGGTGACGCAGCCGGGTGTTACGAACTATACGAGGGATGAGGTCCAGGACCTTATGATAAGCGGGCATCTCGCCATGATGATGAGCGGCGGGTTTACGGGCGCCATACTCAAGAAGCAGAACGTTTCTTTCGGCTGGGCGCCTTCACAGATGCCCTATTTTAAAGGTTCCAAACCGTCGAGCCTGCTGGTTACTGACTCACTTGCGTTTTTCAATACATCGAAGCACAAAGAGATGGTGGGGAAATTCCTCGATTACTTCTACTCCGATGAGGTTCAGATTCCTTTTCAGAAACTTGTCGGGTTCCCGCCTGTTACGAAATCTGCGGGCAAAGACCCGTTTTTCCAGACTCCTGTGTACAAGGAGATGGTCAAGGCGAATGCAGTGGCAAAGGGATGGCCTTTGATGGCAGAATGGTCTGAGGCCACAAATACCATCTGGGATGCCATCGGCAAGGTGTTTCTGGGCAAGGCATCACCGAAGGATGCGCTTGATGATGCCGCAAAACAGATCGATGCCATGAGGGGAATGTGAATCACAAAGCAAAACAGGCCCCGGTATTTTCTCAATACCGGGGCTTTTCTATTCTTAAGGGAAAATTATGATTGACGGGGATAGGAAGAAGGGACATTTCTGGACAACGGAATCAAGGCTTGCCTACGTGCTTCTCATTCCGGGTACGATCTTTTTACTGCTTTTTATGTTTTATCCGATATTCTACGTTTTTTTGATGTCACTTTTCAAGACAAGTAAACTGGGAAAGATCGTTGAGTTTATCGGGCTCGGCAACTTCAAGTATCTTACGAAGATACGAGACTTCTGGGACGTGCTCGGCCGCTCCTTTATCTGGACAGGATTTGCCGTTCTTGTAAAGACTCTCTTCGGTATTGTAATTGCGCTTCTTCTCAACGTTGATTATCGGGGCCGAAAGGTATACAGGACACTTTTAATCCTTCCCTGGGCATCTTCCGTCCCCATCAGCGTCATGCTGTGGCAGTGGGTGTACAATGCAGATTTCGGGCTTCTTAATCAGACTCTGAAGCTTCTTCACATTACGCAGAATCCGCCATTCTGGCTTGCCTATCCCATCCCCGCTTTTTTTGCAGCCATATGGGTCGATATATGGATCGGTATTCCCTTCATGTCACTCGTTTTTCTCGCCGGTCTACAGGCAATTCCGAAAGACCTCTACGAGGCAGCTGTTGTCGACGGGGTCAATGCAATCCAAAAATTCCGCTTCGTGACGCTGCCTCTTTTGAAAAACCTCATTGTTATTGCAACACTGCTCTCAATCCTTTGGACATTCAATGATTTCAACACCATCTATATACTGACAAAGGGCGGCCCGATAAACACCACGGATATTCTAATCACATTTATCTACAAGTATTCGTTCAATTTTCTGCGTTTCGGGCCGGCTGCGGCGATGGCGGTTATTACATTTGTTATACTTCTGACAATCAGCATCATCTATTCACGGTTTTATTTCAAGAGTGAGGAGTAGCCCGTGGTTGAAAAGAATGTCGTGCTGAAAAAGGTCTTCGTTTATTTCTGGGCCACGGTTATTATTGTATTTCTTCTCTTCCCGTTTTTTGTCATGATTTCAACCATGCTGAAGGATTTTGACCAGGTCTACACGAAGCCTCCGTTCTGGATACCGAAAAGAATTGCATGGGAGAACTTCAAGGTGATCTGGTCGAAATACCCCATGGCAAAGTATTTCATCAACAGTTTTATTATTGCATCGGGTGCGACATTACTCAATACTGCGTTGTGCATACCTGCGGCCTATGCGGTTGCACGACTGAGATTTCACGGTCGGAAGCTCCTGCTCTATCTTTTTCTGGTAGTCCAGATGTTCTCTCCGGTAATCGTGATTATTTCACTTTTCAAGATCATGTCAAAACTGCACCTTCTCAATACCTACTTTTCTTTGATACTGGTAAACTCAGTATTCACCCTCGCATTTTCCATATGGATGCTGAACGGCTACTTCCAGTCGATTCCAAAAGAAATTGAAGAAGCGGCCCTCATCGACGGCTGTTCAAGAGTCGGCACGATTTTCAGGGTCATGATACCTGTCGCGATGCCGGGTGTTGTGACAACCATCATTTACGCGTTTATCACCTCGTGGAACGAGTTCATGTTCGCGCTTACATTCATCAAAACAATGGAAAAGCGTCCGCTTACCGTCGGGCTGTATAATTTTGTCGGAAGGTGGATGGTGCAGTGGCAGTATTTGATGGCCGCATCCTTTCTTTCCATCATTCCTGTTGTCATTCTCTTCTTCTTTATCGAAAAACAGCTCGTACAGGGGCTTGCAGGCGGCGCCGTGAAAGGGTAGAGGGAAAACCGCTTCGTGGATCAACATTTGAAGGAGTTTTTTACACTTTTGGAGACAGTGGGTTATTAAGTTCAAAAAAGTTATTTGTGATACCCGGTCCTGTCAAGGATCGGCCCCAAGGGGACGTAATCCGCCGCGAAGCGACATATCCCATCAGGGATACATCTCGTCAGAGACTTTCCCTGGGGGGATTCACGTCGCTTTTACGCTTAAGCTGTATCTGCCGTCCAGCTTTCTCTGCTGTGACTGCAGGATAGTTTTTCTCATTCGTATAATCTTCGGGGTTA
>CAZGJW010000045.1:0-20275 GCA_964525675.1 uncultured Spirochaetota bacterium | reverse complement strand
TTCTGCTTCTGAGCCTTCCCTTTATGCGGGGTATAAGGCAGAAGCTGCAGTTTCTGCTGCAGCCTTCAGAGATTTTAATATATGCGTAACCCGCAGGGGTTAGAAGTTCGGTCCTGCCGCCGTACTCATTAAAGCGTTTCGGTAGCACCATACTTTCGGGAAAATATTTCCCGGTAATCCCCCCTTCAACAGCGTTTATGATAGCCTCGAGATTGCCCGTGCCTATCACCGCATCAACCTCCGGCATCTCTTTTACTATTTCTCTATGGTAGAGCTGTGAAAAGCACCCCGCTACTATCAGTTTTGCCTCCGGACTTTTCTTTCCGGCAAGTTCAAATACGGTATCAATAGTTTCCTGCTTGGCTGCATCGATAAATGCACAGGTATTAACAATGACAAATACCGCTTTATCAGGATCACCGGTTCTCGAGTAGCCCTTTTTCTTTAGAATGCTGAGAAGGATTTCGGAATCAACGGTGTTCTTATTACATCCGAGCGATTCTATGTAAACGGTCTTTTCTTTCATACTTACACCGGTATACAGGCTATTTTATTCCTTCAATTATGATAGGTAAAACAACATTGGATGGTCTGCGGCTTTTTGATCGGCAGCAGCATCGGCAGGTTTACTCCCCTATATTTTCAAACGCAGGGCAATGATGTTAAGCTTGTCCGATGCATCCTCCATTTTATTAGTGATGCTGTTTACATGTAGTATAAGCTCTCGGAGCATAAGTTTTTCTGAAAATTTCTGTATCTTAAGCTTTTTGAATATTGACTCTATAGATTTCCATACATACTTATCCACTTCTCCCTCGAAGTGTTCTATTTCTCTCGTGTCGTTGAATACAACCGATGCATTGCTGAACAGGTTGTGTACCCCATCGGCGAGCTTATCCGCGCAAGCTGCAGTAAGATCCGACATAATTCGAAGATTTCCTTTTATCTCCTCCGGAATGTCGGGTTGTAACAGTGTGAGAAAGTCCCCGCTTGTTTCAGCGGCGTTTGCAACCTTATCGATAAAATCAATGCCGATGAAAAGCACCTCCCTGATAGACGGCATAAACGCTCCCTCATACATCTCCTTGCTGACTTCCCGCCTCAGCTCATCAGCTTCACTCTCCTTTTTATGGGTATTCTTCGTGTACATACTCGTTTTTTCAACATCCCCGTCGAGGTAGCTGTCCAAGGCTTTGAGAAACTCCTTTACCGTATCATTAACAGTATCCGCATGTTTTATAATATTTTCTACGATGTGCTTTTCTTTGCGATGGATAATTATTCCCATAGTTTCCGCCCTTGTAGAATAGTACTTCTAAGTAACTTCTCGCGAAGTTACTTTATGATATTCGGTCCGAGGGGACGTAAGCCACTTCTAAGTAAATTCACACAGGATATTTATGATACTTAGCCACAAAGTGGTATATCCCGCAAGGGATACATCCCGCCAGGGACATACGCCACTTTTTATTAATAGTATCTGTGAAGGAAAACAAGCTTTGGAGAAGAATTTCGGGCTGGCCGGACTTGAACCGGCGACCCCATGTCCCCCAGACATGTACGCTAACCAACTGCGCTACAGCCCGATATACTGTATAATACTGCAGACCGATGTTATTGTCAAGCTTCAAGGGGATACAGCGGATGTAATCCACAAATGAAGCATATGGAATTTCGCCTGTGCCCTGCCGTTATACGCCCATCCCGGCGCCTTTTAAGTAACTTCGAGCAAGTTACTGTTTGATACTCGGCCGCGAAGTCGCCACTCTTGAATCGAGACGGCTGAATTTTGTATAACAGGCCCTGTCAAGCCTGTTGGAAAGCTCTGCTGTCGTCATGCTGGAAAGCCCGAATACATCCTCCCACACCTCACTGCTTTCCATGCACATGTAGAGCCTGCCCTCATCGATGTACTGTGTCAAAAAATTCTTCAATACAATGTACATCCGGGTCCTGAGAGGCCTGAAATAGCGCATCTTGTTATCCTGTCCCCTGATAAACTCCCCGTCATAGATATATTCAGCATGACTTCGAATCATATGCACCCGCATTGCAGGAATAAACCGCAGTGCACCCATGCTGATGTACACCAAGTGTTCGGGCTGAATTCTGCTGAAAAGCCGGTCCACCACCCTTTTATATCCATCTTCCCAATCACCGTGCATAATGATCGGGTCGAAGTGGAGTGCGAGCCTGTACCCCTCCTGCGTGACCTGTACAGCAGCATCGATTCTGCGCTCAATATCAGGTGCATTACGTTCCTGTGTCCGGGCTATAAAATCACTGTTCAACGACCAGGAAATGATCGTATTGTCATGGTCTTTAATACCCAGCAGCCGTTTTATATTTACGGTTTTTGTCTTTATCTCCAGCACTGCATTGTGTGTGGATGCTATATAGGGCACAAGCATCTCATACAGGGGAGATTGGGCTTCAAACAGGAGGCTGTCCGTAAACTCACCGGTTCCAAAACGAAACAGCCTGTCCTTGTTCTGCAGCGTATTCTGCAATTCTTCAAACAGTTTATCCCTGTTTGTGAATAGGACAGGCAAAACAGCAGTATCTTCGAAATAGGCGTTTAAAATACAGTAGGAACAGCCGAGTGTACACCCCTGTGCGAAATTGATTATTTCGTAGCCGCAGCATACATGATCCGGTGTTCCGGGACACGGTTTTACAAACTGCCCGGGATTTTCTTTCTCACACAGATTTTTCACCCTGTTTTTTACCATCTTCTCGCTCGGATCTTTCGCAATCAATAAAAAAAAATTCATGTAAGTTTTTCTATTAAAATATAGTAAATTTAGGGGTTGATGTTTAAAAAATTATCGATTGCTGTGCATTCTCCCATGATAAAAAAGAAAAATTATTTCGGACAGGAATCAGACATTTTACCACCCGATACAGCCGGATTTGCAACAACCGAACAATATTCCGGCCTGTACTGTACCGGCATCTGCGAATCCTCTTTTTCAAAACGAACGCTTATCAATGCCCTCACCCTGCTAAAAGATGCCGTCAAAAAAGAGGGGTACACGGTATCCGGTGAAACAGTTACCCCGTACTCATTTGATGAAGTTATGAACCTGAAGGGGTGCGTTTATATCAGAGGGCGCAGGGCCGGGGGGAAAACGCTCTACGATCTCTATCGCGAATTCAAGCCGGATACCTCATTTTATGGTACTTATATGGACATCTTGAAGATAATACAGGCGATCCTGAACGCGGCTTTAGCCGTTCAGAGGCACACAGGCAGTTACCCACCCCTCTTGCTCAACTCAATTTATTTTGACGATACATCAGGCAGTATTACTTTTCTCCCCTTTTCCGTTATCGACAGTATCAACAGGCACCATGGTGAACAACTCCAGGCAATTCTCTATACCTGCTGTGCCGATGGAGACATCAATGATGGAGACATCAATGATGGAGACACCAATACATCACGTTCAATATCCTCAACGCAGGAAAACATTCATGAAAAGGCATTTAATTGGGGTGCCGCTTGCCTGATCTATCTTTTTTTCACTTCCGGAGAACCGATCCAAAACATATATATCTACCTACAGAACATTATTCCCGATATTCCCTGTACTCTTGCAGATGCGGTCTGGAATATTTTACGGAAAAAAACAAACGTGAGCCTAAAACCAATCAATGAATCTATTGAATCGGTACCGGGAACGGATGAGGGGTATCGCATTCCGCTTTTCAAACGAAAGAGCACGACGTTCCTTTTGCATAAAATGGGGAATTTTCTGATGCATCGGTGGAAATTGATTGCGATATGTATGATATGCGCAGGAATCGGTTTTTATCTTATCTCCGATCTGGTTTCCGGCAGTAAAAAGCCCGACATTACCGCAGGACTCACCCCTCGCGAAGTTGTCGAACTCTACTATTCGGCGACCGAGGACCTGAATCTTGACGTAATTGACAGCCTGTTCTATAAAAAAGCAGGAAAGAGAATAAAGGATGAATTGAGTACCCTATACGTAATGCTGAGAATGGAACAGGCCTACGGTGAAAAACTGGTCAAACCGGATGAAAACCTCGATAACTCCAAAGTCCCGCAGGGGTATAAGGTATTCGGTATCAAGGACCTCAAAATCGAAAGCAGGGGCACTCTGGATAATCCTGTGTTTTTTACCACATATACCAGAGTTTTGAGCTCTGAAGGCACGATGTACGAGAGCGGTATTGAAGAGACTATCTATTTGCAAAAAATCAACGAACGCTGGTATATTACAAAAAGTGTACGTACTATAGTAAGCAGCACACAACCCCAGTAAAAGGCAGATATCATGAAACAGATGAAAAATATTGTTGTCGTTGCTCTCGCTCTTTTCACAATACTGTCCATTTCAATCTCAGTATATGGTATGGGCGGCAGGGACAAAGAGATCGAGCTTGCCTTCTGGCACAGCATGAGTATATATCAGGGTGATGCCCTCGAAACGCTCGTTGATGAATACAACCAAATCCATCCGGACATCAGGATAGTACCAACCTTCCAGGGCCTGTATGATGAAATGAAGACAAAACTTGTAAATGCACTGAAAACCGGCGGAACACCGGATATCGCACAGGTAGCAATTGAATACCTTGATGTTTTCGTTGCCGACGATAAAATTGACCCTATTACGGACTATATACGTGAGGAGGATAAAAAAGATATACTCAGTCAATTCTGGAACGCAGTATCGCGAAATCGCGAAATCTACGCGTATCCCTTCAACATGAGCGTACAGGTGCTGTACTACAACAAGGACGCATTTAAAAAAGCCGGTCTCGACCCGGATCGGCCTCCGAAAACATGGAATGATGTGATAGAGTACGGCAAGCTTTTGACAGTTGATTTCGACGGAGACGGATCGGTGGACCAGTGGGGAGTGCTTGTATCACTTGAAGGTGTATTCGGTTTTACACCGCTCATCAGGCAGGTGGGCGGTGAATTTCTGAATGAAAAAGGAACGAAAGCGCTTTTCAACAGTGAAGAAGGGGTAAAAGTCATGAAGCTCTTGCAGGATATGGCGTACAAATACCGCATCATGCCCTCTAATTGGACACTTTTTGAAGGAACAAGCGCATTTCTTAACGGTAAAATTGCGATGGGCCCCATAACCTGTGCGGGTATCAAGTTTGCCGAGGAAAACCTTCCCTGGGAACTGGGCATAGCGCCGCTCCCCTACATTGAAAATAAATCAGTACTGCTCGGTGGTGCCGGACTTGTTGTTTTTTCGCATTCAACTGCACACCGGGAAGCTGCACTCGATTTTATTACCTGGCTTACAAACAGAGAAAACAGTATAAAGTGGCATGAACAGACCGGCTATTTGCCTCTAAGAAAATCCGCTATCGATAGTATTGAATTACAGAGTTTTCATAAACTCAATCCGAACTATAAGGTGCCGGTCGATCAGCTTCCCTATTCCCGTCCGCCTGATTTTACACCCCTTCTGCCTCAGATAGACAGGATAGTGCGTCATGCGATTGAAGATATCATGATAAACCGAAAGGACCCGCCCCCAGTTCTCGATGCAGCTGCCGAAAAGGTCACGATACTGCTGCAGTCTTCGGAGGAAAAATGAGAGCCGCATACCTTTTTTTCCTTCTGTTATGTATAATAATTGCCTCAGGCAGTGCCTCCGGCGGAGAGCAGACGGTTTTGATTGAAAAAATTGATATCGAAGGAAACCGTATTACACATGATGCGTACATACGATCTTTTCTTACCTTTGAGGAGGGAAAAAGATATAAACTGGATACTCTCCTATACGAAATCAACAGGAGCAAAGAAAGCCTCACCCGTACCGGACTTTTTGAAAATGTATTTTTCAACGATGAGGTGAAAGAAGAAAATGCCGTCCCCGGAGATATGATGATCATCAACCTTACGATAAAAGTAAAAGAAAAAAATTATTTCGTGTTCGGCCCTGCCGGGTATCTCGGTTTTGAGGACCGAGATTTTTACGCAAAAACCGCTGCATATGCAGGGTATACAAACCTTTTTGGAAACGCATCGCACATACGACTTTCGGTCCCTCTATACATGGATACGGGGATTTCAATTAATCAATCCGGCCCGGTCGGGAAGCTACGCTATCAGTTGGGGTATGCATATGTAAACGATCAATTTCTCGAGGTAAAGAGTCATACAATAACCGCCGGTCTTGGTTACGGAAGTGGCCCAATCATCAAACCGGGCGCTCTGTTAGAGCTGCACAGCGCCGACCTGGTTAGTTTTTCCTTTTTCCCCTATATCGAAGCAGGGACAACTGAGAGACCCGACAGGCGGCGCACCTGGTATACTGTGCGTATAAGTCCATTTTTCGGTCTCAACGCGGACGATTCGAGCTTCTTCGGACTTATGAATACTGCAGGTTTGTATCACGACATTTTTTTGAAAATTGTTTATGCTGCAACATTTGAAGCATCTGCAGGAGCAGGGGATTTTCCAGATCAGTATCTATTCTATTCAAATGTACGAGGCACACAGTTTCAGAAGTACAGCAGTACCTATCGTTTTTCCATGAGCAATGAGTTTCATATTCCCTGGCCCACAAATAATAGAATAACCCTGGTGCCGTTTTGGGACATAAATTACCTGGCGCGCACCTTTTTGATGGGCGGCGGCATCGGGCTACATCTTTTTACCAGGTACCAGGATCCGCTTGTATTCGATGTTGCCTTTGGCAAAGGGGTTATGCTCTCTTTTAACGTGAGACATTAGAGCCTATTTAGACTCTTATTGTTCGCTCCACGCTGCGGAGGGTGTACTAGCTCGAAACGCGCAATACCCTATTTCAAGTTTTTACGCAGAGCCTGTGCCTGTTAGGTACCTGTGCCCTTCGGGTACGCAAATAAATACATGTTCTGAAAATTATTTATGAAAAGAATAAAAGCGCCACATACTACAATGAAATCAAACAGCAGGAAAGCGTACCTCTTTATTATACCCACATACAGTATTTTGACTGTCTTTATAATAATGCCTATTTTTTTTGCCTTCTTTATAAGCTTCACAAAATGGAATCTCCTCGGCAGTATGCAGTATGTTGGACTATCAAACTATCAAAAGCTCCTTCATTCCGAAGAATTCGGGAAGGCGCTCGTTAATACCTTCTACTATACCTTTATTACCGTTCCGTTCGCATTGATCATTGCGCTTACACTCGCCTTGCTTCTGAATACAAAAATCAGAGGCCTTGCATTTTACAGAGCGGCGTATTTTATGCCTGTCATGACCTCTATTGTCGCAAGCGCCTTTATATGGCAGTGGATTTTTCAATCTCAGAACGGCATTTTGAACCATTTTTTCGGATTCTTCGGAATGAAGCCGCTTTCATGGCTCAACGAACCAAAGGGAATTTTTACTGTTATTTTCAATTCGATGGGTGTTACAATTCCACAATGGTTGGGAGGACCGAGTGTTACACTTGTGGCGATCAGTATCATGAGTATATGGAAAAATACCGGTTATTACATGATTATTTTCCTTGCTGGATTACAGAACATCCCGAAAACCTTTTATGAAGCCGCTGAAATCGACGGTGCAGGGCCGTTTAAAAAATTTTTTTCAATTACCCTGCCGATTCTCAGCCCGACCACCTACTTTGTTTTGATTATGTCTGTTATTATGTCATTTCAGGTATTTGAACAGGTTGCTGTAACAACACAGGGAGGTCCGCTGAATGCTTCTCTCGTGCTTGTATATTTCATATACCAGAAGGCCTTCAAATTTCTTGAAATCGGGTATGCATCATCAGCTGCCTATATTCTATTTACAATAGTGCTCGTTCTGACCTATTTTCAGGTTAAAATCATTGGCAGGAGAGTGCATTATTAGGTACAATAGGACCTGTCAACACTTTCCTGATCGAGCCTCTGTAAAAATGCAGGGTGGTCAAAACGCCATGAGCAGGTAGTCAACCGGTGAAAAAAAGTACGTACAAAAAAATTCTCAGGCACAGCATTCTGCACATCGTCCTTATATGCGGTGCCGTTCTCATGATTTTTCCCTTTGTATGGGGGGTTTCAACGTCATTCAAGGAAATGCGGGAGGTTTTGTCAAATCCATTCAACCTGCTGCCCAAGCGCTTCACCCTCGTCAATTACAGTAATGTTATCCGCTCCATACCGATCACGCGATTTTTTATAAACAGCATAATAGTATCACTTAGTATTACCATCAGTCAGCTTCTAACCTGCTCTCTGGCCGCGTATGCCTTTGCCCGGCTGAAGTTTCCTATGAGGAACGCACTTTTTTACATTCTTCTCGGCACCATGATGATCCCCATGCAGGTAATCATGATACCGGTGTATATCATTCTTAACTTCTTCAGGCTTATCGACACCTACGCAGCGATGGTACTTCCCTTTGTATCCGGGGCTTTCGGGACTTTTCTGCTCCGGCAGTTCTTTATGACCGTACCAAAAGAGCTCGAAGAGGCGGCCTTTCTCGACGGATGCGGCCATCTCCGGTTTCTGTTCAGGATTATGCTCCCTCTCTCCAAACCGATTCTCGCCACGCTTGCCATATTTACCTTTATGTGGAGTTGGAACAACTACCTCTGGCCACTTATCGTCACGAACAGGATAGAGATACGAACGCTCCAATACGGACTCGCTATGTTCAAGGAGGAGGGCGGAATAAACTGGGGGCAACTCATGGCAGGCACCACAATGGCGACCGCACCGATACTTATCATATTTTTTATCGCTCAGAAGCAGTTTATTGAGGGAATTACCCTTACCGGGTTGAAGGAGTAGTACCGCCGTTACGCTGCATATTCTCCACGATATAGAGGTGAGGGTTGTAGCTAATTCCAAACCGGAGATCCGAACGATGGTTAAAAAATCCGTGTATGTTTTACTTTTTTTGTTTATCACTACCACAATGTTCGCACAGGAGCTGTTCCGATTTCAATACAGAACAGGACAGCAGTTTTATCAGGCAGAGAAACAGGCGCGTCGAAATTATAATACTCAATAAATAGGTTCGTAAAAGTGGCGTCTGTTCTAGGACAGGATGTATCCTTGACAGGATGTATCCCTGGCGGAACCGAGTATCAAAAAGTAACTTGGTAGAAGCTACATAGAAGAAACAGCTCACAGAAAATACATTCGGGAGTTAGCAATGCCTATGATGGTGAGTGTTTCCGGTATCCGCGGTATTGTGGGAAAAGACCTTACTCCTCCCACAATAGTTTCTTATATCAGCGGATTTGCGCACATAGTGCGCGAGGAATACAAAAAAAAAGATAATGCGGCTGGAAGACCCACGGTGCTTATAGGCCGCGATACCCGGCCGAGCGGTGAATATATACATAAGCTTGCAGAGGGGACTCTCAATGCGCTCGGTTTCGACACGATTGATATCGGTATTGCAACCACGCCTACTGTTCTTCTCGCAACTAAAAAACTTCGCTGTACAGGCGGGATTGCAATTACCGCAAGTCACAACCCGTCAGAGTGGAACGCATTCAAGTTCTGCGATGCCCGCGGTCTCTTTTTTACGAACGACAGGATCAATAAAATCGATCAGCATGTTAAAAAAGCTGCGGTTTCAAAGAATAAATGGAGTAATTATGCGCATACCGGGCATTCTCGCTCTGAAAAAGGGGCCTCAGCACTGCATATACAGGAGGTCTTGAACCACATCGATGTTAATTCTATCCGAAAAAAGAAATTCAGGGTTGCAGTCGACCCTGCAGGCGGAACCGGCTGTATGATAGACAGAGAATTTCTCGAAGCGCTTGGATGCACGGTTATTGGTGTTTACGATCATCCTGAGCCTGAATTCCCCAGAAAACCAGAACCTGTACCCCAAAATTTGAGTGCGCTCGAAAAACTCGTGAAAACAAAAAATGCAGATATAGGTTTCGCCCAGGACCCGGACGGCGACCGGCTGTCTATTGTATCTGATGAAGGTATTGCTCTCGGTGAAGAATATACGCTCGTTCTTGCAGGTGAGGCATTTTTGAGAAGAGAAACCACTGAAATCGTGTGCAACCTTTCAACATCCCTCATGGTCGAAAGGCTTGCACAGCGGCACGGTGTGTCAGTTATTAGAACAAAAATCGGAGAAATAAACGTAACCGTTGAAATGCTTAAAAGGGTATCTAAATTCGGTGGAGAAGGCAACGGCGGAGTTATTGTGCCCGGGATAAACCCATGCAGGGACAGTATAGTGGCAATGGGACTCGTGCTTGAACTGCTTGCAGATGAAAACAGGAGTCTTTCACGCATTGTCGATGCGCTGCCGCGTTTCTACATGAAAAAAGACAGGGCTGCGGTACCTGTAATGGATAGAAACTGGCTGTACAAACTGGTACATGACAGTACAAGGGAGATTTTTCCCAACCATTTCTGCAGCACACGGGATGGTATAAAATATTATAATAACTCGGAATGGCTTCATATGCGGGCATCCAATACTGAACCGATAGTCCGAATAATGGCGGAATCTGAGGAAGCCGAACGAACAAACGGGCTTATTGAAATTGGCAGAAACTGTATTAAAGCGATACACTGAGACAGGAATCGGTATAAAGATGTTTCACAGGAAATATTTTGAGGATTATATATGGAAAGTCTATTCGGCGAAAACATGGAAGCGCCGCTTTCTATAAAATGTACACCCCGTAATCTCGAAGAATTTGTCGGCCAGGAAAAGATTCTCTCAAAAGACAGTGCCCTGTATACCCTTATTCAGGAGGATAAGCTCGTTTCCTGCGTACTGTACGGTCCTCCGGGAACCGGAAAGACCGCGTTAGCGAAGATTATCGCCCATACGACCGGAAGCGAGATTATTCGCATGAATGCGGTAATTTCAAAAGTGGATGACCTGAGAGGAGCGCTCAAGGCAGCACAGCAGAACAGGCTACTCGGGAAAAAAACGCTGCTATTCATTGATGAGATTCACCGCTTCAACAAGATGGTACAGGATGGACTGCTGCCGGCCCTTGAAGAGGGAACCGTCATCCTCATAGGCACCACGACAAAAAATCCCTTTTTCTATCTCATTCCTCCGCTCCGCTCTCGAATACTGCTCTTTGAATTCGAAAAACTCTCTGAAGACAATCTTAAGCGTATCCTCAGAAACGCTGAAACGAAAGTGGGTTTTCATATAGAGAAGGATGCCGAAAGATATATTGTCACTTTCGCAAACGGTGATGCACGACGGCTCTTTAACATTTTGGATGCTGCAGTTGCCATGGATGCCGTAATCGACAGGTATCTTCTTGAAAAGATCATAAAAAAACAGCCCGTGCTGTATGACCGGGACGAAAATTATCATTACGATACTATTTCAGCATTTATAAAATCCATACGCGGTTCCGACCCGGATGCGGCTTTATACTGGCTTGCAGTCATGCTCGAAGGAGGTGAAGACCCGCTTTTCATTGCCAGGAGGCTCGTCATACTCGCAAGTGAGGATATAGGCCTCGCCGACTCCCTTTCACTCGTTCTCGCGGAATCCTGCTTTGAAAGTGTTGAAAAAGTCGGTATGCCAGAAGCACAAATTATACTTTCCCACGTCGCCCTGTATCTCTCTCTGCAACCGAAGAGCAATTCCAGTTACAAGGCTATACATACAGCAAGAGAGTATGTTAAAACCCATACCACATACGATGTGCCCGGGCATCTCCGTTCGACACCGCCGCCGGATTCGCACTACGAGTATCCCCATGACCATATGTATCACTATACTATTCAGGAATATATGAAGGAGAAGATACAGTTCTACGAACCGGGTGAGCTCGGGAAAGAGAAAGAATTGAAAAAACGGCTGGAATTTTTAAGAAAACTCAGAAAAGAGGATGAAAAATGAGGGAAAAACATATACTCAGAAAAAAAGCCCGGAACCTGCGGGACCAAATACCGAAGCATGAAAAAATATTTCTTGACGGAGCTATTGTCGACAATCTTTTTGGGTGGGACATATACAAGAAGGCCGCTGTTCTTTTCTGTTATGTAAATTTCAGGAGCGAGGTCAGCACAATGGGTATTATTGAACATGCTCTTCGCACAAAAAAAACTATTGCGGTTCCGAAGATTAACTTTGAAAAAAGAGAAATGAAGGCGCTCGTTATCCACAATACCGATGCATGTCTCGAACCCGGGGAATACGGGATTCCTGAGCCTTTGGAATCGTGCCCTGAGCTCGATTATTCAACACTCGACCTGGTTATCGCTCCGGGATGCGCATTTACCCACAGAGGCGAACGCCTCGGCTATGGTGGAGGCTATTACGACCGATTTCTTTTAAAACAGCGAAACCTCACCTCGTCTACAGTAGTGTGCGCACTTACCTACGACAGGCTTATAATGGAAAAGTTACCTGTAAAGGATAATGACATACCTGTCGATTATTTAATAACGGAGTCTGGCGTAAAATTCGCCGTAAAGGAACACGTATGAGTGATGATTTCAGAGTAACATTCTGGGGAGTGCGTGGAAGCCACCCGGTACCGGGGAAGAATACCCTCTATTTCGGTGGAAATACGACCTGCCTGGAGGTGTCGATTGCCGGTACAACCATCATCATCGATGCAGGCACTGGTATCATCAACCTGGGTAATAAAATTGTTGGAGAATACTTTGGAGCGGGAGCGAAGGGCCCCCTTGAGTTAACCCTGCTATTTTCCCATCTGCACCATGACCATACACAGGGTCTACCCTTCTTTGCGCCGCTATACCTGGGACAGTCGAAACTATATATGTTCGGACCGAGAAACTTCAACAACGAACTTCAGGTGGTGCTTGAACGGTCAATGATACCCCCCAATTTTCCGATCGATTTCTTTCACTCCAACTCGATCAAGAATATCATGACAATCAAGGAAAACAACATCATTGTGCTCGATACTGATGATAGAACTCCCAAGCTGCTCAATAAATTCTATGAAAAAGCAAAAGCTCAGGAATCAACCATCCTCATAAGAGTACTCAGTGATTATTCCCATCCGGCTAACGGGGTTTTTGTATACAGGATCGACCATAGCGGTAAATCGGTCGTTTTTGCAACCGACGTCGAGGGGTATCAGTTCGGTAATGCAAAGCTCATACACTTTGCAAAAAAAGCCGACCTTCTTATTCATGACGCACAGTATTCAAAAGAGCAGTATACCGCCCTCCCGACCCCGAGACAGGGGTTCGGTCACAGCATTCCAGAAATGGCCATAGAAGTAGCCCGCCTCGCTGAGGTGAAGCATCTGGCTTTGACCCATCATGACCCCACTATTCCCGACGGACAGCTCAAGAGAAACCAAACCCGATATATGAGAAGATTCCCAAACCTCCTGTATGCGCGTGAGGGGCTTACCCTCTCCCTGTAGGCGCGCATAATCATGCATTTTTTTCACTCATAATTCTGCAGTAAAATTATAAAGTTATTCGGGTGCTTTATGTCCGGATAATACCGCTCACCAAGGGCATTAGAGCGTAGTACTAGTAGTCCATTGCTTCAGGGAGAAGCTGTGGGTGTTCCTCGATATATGCATTCAATGTTTCGATATTATTCTGGCTGTATGCAATGTATTCCTCTTCGGTAATACCGATCCTTTCAAAAAAGGTCTTATTCGCATTTTCGATGAAATCACTCCGCTCTTCAGGGGACAGTTCCTGCGCCTCTTCCAGCCACTTTTTATGCTCCCTCCTGTATTGAATGGTAATTTTTACAAAGAGCTCCGGAGTAAGGGTATCGATCGGCCTGACCCCTTCAAGCATGCTGTCCCCGGTTTCCTCTCTGGGTTCCTTTTTTACGGTCTCGGAGGGCCTGTTTCCCCGTTGCTCCTGTTTTATAACAGGAGGCCCTTGCTCCTTTTCTTCCCGGCTTCTGCTACAGGCCAGATGCAGGAAAAGGATACCAGTTGCAAGAGCAATGTTCATGACTATTTGAGATATTGTTTTCATGATTGCTGCATGTGTTTCTGGGGATCAATTATCTGTTTTTTGATAGAACCTGTGCATTTTTATCAGACATTAAAAGCTTTGTAATATAATACACTCTGTTTTCCCCTGCTGCAACCCGAAATCTGATGCTTGTGGTATTCGAGTCGGTTTTTTCCAGTGTGAATGGTATTCTGAGAAGTTCAAAGGTGCTTATGTTGTTAATTAGAAAGGTGCGGGGGTCGTTCCCGGCGCTTTCCAGGGCATACCGGATTATATTTTTTTTCGCTTCACCCATTTGGCCCGTAAGCAGCTCGACATGTATGCTGCCGATGCCCGTTGTGCTGTTGTTTCGAATTCGGAGCTCTCCCTGTACGCTGCCGGTCTGAGAAACGACATCATCGAGTCTGACATCAATCAACAGCTCCGGTTCCATTGCATCCCTCCTCAAACTGTATACACTCGACATAAAGGCCACCGCGTAATCTCTGAAGGTATATCCTCCTTTTCTCCCCCACAGAGCGCGGGCGATGTCATGGAAGAATATACCTGAGGCAAAGCCGTTTCGCATTATACCGCTGTAGCCCTCGCTGTTTCTCCTGAAAAGCTCATCAGGTGGATTTAAATCCCCATCGAGCAGCGTTGCATCGACGCAGTTGCCGATAACTATATTTCCCTGTCCATGCGTGAAGTACCGGTTCCACTGACCGAGCAGTCGCACAAACTGATCCCGGTTTGCTTCATACAGCATAACAGCGTCGATAGACACCCCGGCATCGAAAAACATGACCGGGTCCTGACCGTGCTCCTTTCCGTGATCCCATCCGAGGGTATAGACCCAGACCGGTTTTGTTACGTCCGCTTCTTCAATTATTCGTTTTACTATCAGCGCCACCCTGTGTGCCCGCCACCATCGCCACTTTTCTATGACAACGGGGTCCTTTTCAACCTCGATCTTCCTCGCGAACCATCGTATTTTTTCAGAGGCACTGTACAAATCCCACTCAAGTGGAGTGCGAATATTTGTATCATCAACCACCTCTCCAGCGAGCTCATAACCATCGGCCCTGCCTGTCCTTATAAAATCAAACCCGATATAGTGAACATCAGGGTCGTTCTGGAAAGAGCGGACCAGTTTTATTATATCCTCGATCCTCTTTTCGCATCCGAGCGAGATATGCCTCGATCTATATAAATAATCCTGAACACTGTTGTACCCTATGCCCGGGTTGTATCTCTTTGTAACACCGGTCCCCCCGGGCACATAGAAAGACATGACATACGCGCCGATTTTAACGGACGTGCCCCGTGCAGCCTCTTTCAACAACCGAAGGTTCTCGAGCGGGCCTTCATCCCACCAGGCCGAACCGATTTTCCTGTTCGTCTTGAAACTCGTCGTTTCCCCTGCCAGTATCCACAACATATCGGCGCGCATGAACCGTGCCCAGTCCAGAACAGCAGTGTAATCCGTTCGCCTGCTGCACGAATCGATAAACGATTTATCCGCAACGCTTTTGTTCATTTCAAGATCAACAATGGAAAACATTTTTTCGGGTGGCAAAACGGGGCGCCTTTTTAACTCAAACTTCACGGGCGCATCGGTTCGGATTTTCCTGCCGGCGTAAAAAAAGTTGATTTCAAGCTCCCCTTCACCCTCATTCCATGCAGGTAGATACACCGCCTGCATCACTGAGTTCCTTTCGAGAAATGGTATTTTGTATGTCATTCCGAAGGACAGGCACCCGGCGCCATTGTGTGATACCTCCATATAAAAAAGATCCGGATCAAGACCGTCTATGCCATCCAGGGTGACTTTGAGAATTTCATAGTGATATATCTCCTTTTTTGACAGTAAAATCTTCGGCGCCGTTAGGCGCAGGTATTCGACATTTCCCTCATTGTCGATACCGGTCACCTCGCCTAATATCCGGCTTTTATCTGCGTACAGCGGCATATACAGCAGATCAATCAAAAGGCTAAGAGACAACACAAAGACAAATCTTCGCAACAATAAAATACCCCTCTATTTTTTTATGACGAAAATAACAACAACAATACTGTTGACAATCGAAAGGAACAGGCCGGCAAGCATAATTATCGCCCAAAAAATCCTGCTGCCGATTTCAAGTTTTGTGAACAGAACACCAGCTATTAGAGTGAGAACAACCGGTGAGAATATATAAGATACATGTTTCAGCCGTCGCATTTTCTCTTGATTATCAAAACTGGTTATAGTACTATTACAACAGATTATTTCTATTTTCGGATGAAAAATGAATCCTCTAAGGAAATTACTCCCGTCCGTACTCATTGCATACCTCTTTCTCTTCACAATTCCCCTGAACGCTCAAATTTTCGACGTTGAAAGCGAAATGAATACATCGGTAACCGCGTACATAACAAAGAGATTCAACAGTTATTCTCCTTCAAAAAAACTGATCTATACAATGCATATACCGCCTTCTCAAAGCGAAGGGTTAAACACGCAGATGATTTCCAACCTGAGGAAAACTTTTACACCCTATCCGACGCAGATCAATGAGTTCACCGATGAGTACGGTAACAACGGGCTTGAATTGATCTGGAATAAGGATATTCGGGTTGTTCAGCTTGACCTGCAGTTTTCTGCGCTGCTCTATTCAAATTTCTACACAATAGAAAGTGATGCCTCCTATCCTGTGTCGGTGGACGATGAACGTAAAATATTTCTTACGTCGACCGATCTTTCTCCAGCAAATAACTACCTGATAAACTATATCGGACGCTCTCTTTCATATGACCTGAACCGGCAGATCGACGTTGTGAAAAACATCTTTCTCTGGCTCGACTCCACCATACATGTAACGAACACGCAGCATGCAGAGGCTCAGTACGATGCGCTCTCTGTGCTTCAATTCCGAGAGGGTAATGAACAGGGGATATGCAACCTTGCAGCGGCTCTTTTAAAAGGACTTGGAATTCCGGTTCGTGTCGTATACGGAGTATCATTTCAAAAAGAAATGCAGTACACACTCGGCGGGAGGAATATATTTTTCGATTATCCGAACGGAGAACATTTCTGGATAGAGGTGTTTTTTCCCGATTTGGGTTGGGTCTCTTACGATCCCCAGGGGATGTACTTCGGATCAACATCTCATGTCATTAAACTTTCCACCGGCCCCGATTCCGAATATGCGCAGGATTTCTGGTCGTCGGACAATGAAGACATCGAGTTTTTTCAGGAATATATTTACGATATTAAACAGGACAATGTCAAAGTAAACAGTATAGCACAAAGCGACGAAGTAGTTAACAAGCTTGTGCTGAGTTCTGCTGTACAGGGGTTTACAAAATACATGAAAGAGCCGAACCTGAACCTCGAAGGAATGAATACATCTATTGAAAAAGAAGAACTCCTTTCGAGCAGCGCCGGTATTGTGACACAGAACAACAATATTTCGCAACGTCTTGACATTGTCGCAACGCAAAACAGGATTTTTGCGCAGAAGATCGATTTTGAGTATCCTATCCGACTGACCGAAGTCAAACTTCCACTTATTAAATTCGGTGATGAGGGAAAAATATGGCTTGAGGTATACACAGATAAGGATGGTATTCCCGATACACTGCTTTTCAAATCATACTACATCGATTCTCCACGCATCCGTTTCATGATGGTTGATGACCCGTGGCTCTCCCTTCCCATCGGAAAGAAGACAGATTCCAGGCTGGAAAAGGGGAGCTACTGGTTTGCCCTGCGTTCTTCAGGCAGCTGTATTTTCAACTGGGTTGCCAACGCGGGAAATGTGGTCGGCGACAACGAAGACACCAGGTTCAAAGATGTAAAGCTGAAAAAGCCGAAGTGGAATAACATTGTAAACGTGGACATGGATTATCAGATAATCGGCGCCAGGCTCGAAGACAAAGAGAGGGAGGCACAGTAGCCCCCAAAACACTGAAGCAATCCTCTGCAGTATACATCCGTGCATGAATCCAGGTCATCGTGTGAATCCTGAATTTCTCACAACTCTCCCCTGTAGTACGAATCCCTGAATGCCTCGAGCCCATCGTCGATAATCGCCTCTCTCAATCTCTTCATAAAATCAATCAGATAGAAGAGGTTATGAATTGTCGCAAGCCGATAGCCGAGTATCTCCCGGGTTTTAAAAAGATGACGTAAATAAGCCCGAGAAAACTGTGAGCAGGTATAACAGGAGCATCCCTCCTGTATTGGCCGATCGTCTTCCCTGTTGCTGCTGTTTCGAAGGAGAAGCCTTCCTCCGGGAATAAAAACAGTTGCGTTACGCGCATTTCTTGTGGGGAGTACCGAATCGAACATATCGATGCCCCGTATCACGGACTCCAGAATGTCCATCGGTGCGCCTACGCCCATGAGGTATCTCGGTTTTTCTTCAGGAAGAAACTGAACTGTATGCTGCATAATCCTGTACATGACTGCATGTTCCTCCCCGACGGAGAGGCCCCCAACCGCATATCCCGGGAAGTCAAGAGATCGGAGCCGTCGCGCACACTGCTCACGGAGGTCCTCGAATACCGTGCCCTGTACGATACCGAACAGTGAATTTTGGGCACCGGATCTTTCCCAGACATCTTTTGACATTTCAGCCCATTCGTTGGTGATTTTGGCCGCCCCCGCCGCTTCTTCATGGGTGACATCTGGCGCCGTGCAGACATCGAGAGGCATGATTATATCCGCGCCGATATCATTTTCGATTTGAATAACATCCGACGGCGCAAGAAAACCTTTCGCGCCGTCGATGTGCGAGCGAAACGAAACACCCTCTCTGCTGATTTTCCTGAGCTGGGACAGGCTGAAAATCTGAAATCCGCCGGAGTCGGTGAGAAAGCCACGCTTCCATCCAGTAAATTCGTGAATTCCCCCGAGCTTTTTAATCAATTCTTCTCCCGGTCTGAGATGAAGGTGGTACGCATTGCTCAGTATGATCTGCGCCCCGGCGCTTTCGAGCTCCTGGGGTGAAACGGCTTTTACCGCCGCATACGTACCGACAGGCATGAAAACCGGTGTATCGACTGTAAAACCCCTGAAGCCAAGCCTGCCCGCTCTGGCCCCGCTTTTGTCACACTTCTCTACTGAAAAATCAATCATGTATTCCGCTCTTTGTTTCAGTTCTGAAACCGCGTTTAAAAATTCTTTTACTGCATGGAAAAACGTTTTTTGACCCGTACCTGCTTGCCTGGTATCTTTTCTCCGGTAAATCTACCAACAAGCGGATAGGATGCCTACCCCTCTTCCGCTATCTTGTTGAAAAAGCTCTGCACAATGGCAATACCGATAACACCAAGAAGGAAGAGGAGCAGAAAAACAACCGCCTTATTGTTTTCGCCATTCGTTACTTTTTCAACACCGACACTGTACTTCCAGGTCCACCAGATGTTGGCAACAGGAACGATGATCAGCCATGCCGTCGGAATCTGGGCGCCAAGCGCAACCATCTCTCTCCTGGTCAAAACCGACCAGACAATACTGTAAATTCCAAGAGTAACATATCTGGCGCAAAACTTTTTAGCATTTTCCCTGAAATATGGATTTATGAGCCAGGGCTCTACCTGTGAAGAAACATCGCATCACCGTAGCTGAAAAAACGGTATTTCTGCGATACTGCATGGTTGTAGGCCTTTTCAATTCTTTTTTTCCCGGCAAACGCAGCCACCAACAGAATAAGTGTTGAATCAACCATGTGAAAGTTCGTGATCATGGCATCCGTCACCCTGAACCTATACCCAGGATAGACGAACAGCGAGGTCTCCCCCCTGCCCGCGGCAACGCGTCCTTTTTCATCTGCTGCCGTCTCAATGGTCCGGACACTGGTCGTGCCCACACATACGATACGCCGCTTTTCAGCGATACAGCGGTTTATGTTGTGTGCGGAATCCTCGGTTATCTCGTACGCCTCACTGTGAATGCGATGTTTTCTGTAATCTTTCTCCCGAACAGGCTGAAACGTCCCCCATGCAACGTCAAGGGTGACAGGAACGAAAACCGTTCCCTGCTCCTTTAAACTATCGATGATTTCCTCTGTGAAATGCAGTCCGGCAGTCGGTGATGCCACCGCTCCGTACTTTCTGGAAAAAACTGTCTGATACCTGATATCATCGAGGGAGGACTCCGGTTTCCTCTTTATATATTTTGGAAGGGGAATTTCACCGATTCTTTTGAGATCATCATATCCCAGTCTTTCGGAAAAATGCACCCTGAAGAGTCCCTCCCCGAGTGCCTCTGCAACCGTCATATCGATATGAAGCGGAAGGGTTATCCTGGTTTCCGCTTTCACCCGTTTTGCAGGGCGTAAAATCGCGATCCATTCCCTGGCAGCATCCGGTTCGATCTTTTTTGTAAGCATAATTTCAATGCGGGCAC
>CAZGJW010000044.1:0-20359 GCA_964525675.1 uncultured Spirochaetota bacterium | reverse complement strand
ATATTCCAAGGCCGCGTTACGATGAAGTAAAAAGCTCTAAACCTTTTTTGGATATCAAAAAAGAAGTAGTAGATGCTATTCATGAGGAAGCGGTAAAATCGTTTGAAAGAGGTGAAAGGGAGATGGCTTAATTATTATGAATAGCACCACATTGCAAACCCCATTTTAAAGGGCTGAAAGAATGTGTTAATAGAAATATACACCGTATCTCGGACATTACTACATTATAATAATATAATAAATCACACATTCGGTTTTTATAAGGGCCTTCTTCATGGTGTTGATAAAATGTTTAATGATCAAATTCCACCGATGTTTGCTCTGAGGAATAAAAACGGGATAATATTTAATGGGAAGCATAGATAAATCATTTTACCAACAGTTTATGGCACTTTTGTTTTTTCTGAAATGCAGAGTCGTTGTTCATCCGCAGGAAATCTGGGATGTCGATAATTTACAAAAAGCGAATTGGTTTTCGGTATGCAGAAATTGAGGTCTGATTTATCCAAGCTACGAAATATTAAAGAGGTGAAAGTATGGACGAAACATATCCAAAAGAAAATACAAAAATACAAAAAAAAGGTGAAATGGTATTAATTGATGTGCACAAGAATATTGAAACAAAAAAAGTATTGGAGGGAGTATCGTTAGAAGTTACCAGTGGATCTTTGTCTTGTATTTGTGGGCCTACAGGATGTGGTAAAACAACAATTATGTCTATTATGGCTGGATACCAAATGCCTGATAAAGGTAAATGTTTATTCAATGGATTACCGGTTACCAAACCGAGTATAGAAAGACTGGTTGTATTCCAGGAATCGGGTTTGTTTCCTTGGAAGACCTTATGGGAAAATACACTTTTTGGACCAAAACATCAGGGAAAAGATCTTAAACAAGCCGCTAAAAAGGCAAAAGAACTAATCAAACTAAGTGGATTGCAAGGGTTTGAAAATAAGTATCCGGGTCATCTTTCAGGAGGTATGCAGCGAAGGGCAGAGCTTATAAGAGCTCTTATTAATGAGCCGAAAATACTGTTACTGGATGCCCCTTTCAGAGGTTTAGATGCAATGACACGAGGAATGATGCAGGAACATTTTATGAAAATGTTTGATGAAACTAAAACCACAATGTTTTTAATAACTGATCAATTGGAAGAAGCCATTTACTTTGGGGATACTGTATATCTATTATCCGCGTTACCTGGAAGGGTTAAAGAAAAGATAACTGTAAATTTATCGAGACCTCGCAATGTCAAGCAGCAGTCTTCTGAAGAATTTGGCAGATGCTTATCCATAGCTTATAAAAGTATGGAGGAAGAAGCTAAAAAAATGTATAAACTTTTAATGTCAAAAAAGGAAATATCCATAGATAAGGCAAAAGAAATATTTAAATAAGATTTCTAAAAATTACTGGTTATGAAGATATTTTAAATACAACAATGTATTAAGAAGAACGTTATAATTTATTTTAACTTTAAGTATTGCGTGTTTTCTTCTTCATTCTATATGGTCCTTGGATCCCCATTTTAGCAGAGAATCGGCCGTGTAACGTGTTTATATCAAAGTACTTGATGGGGTCGGACTCTGGATTTTATTGAATATGTGATTTCTGCTGATGAAAAGACCGGTAAAGGCCAGGATTCGTAAACATAACATGCATGAGCCGGCTGTTGGAAAATACAAGCGAGCGGAATATAAATACAAAAATGGATAAAAAAATAAATATCCAAAATAATCTTGTTTTATTAGCTTGTGAGAAAAGATGGCCATATTTTATTCAGCAACTAAATCTACTTATTGAGATGGGAATGGCTCCAAAAGCCGTTTTGATAGAGCCTCATCAATCATATGTCAAAAGAAGATTAAAAACTTATATAAAAATATTTAAAACAAAGGGAATTAAAAGATTATTATATAGAATTAAAATAGACATAGTAGATAATTTAGAAAAAATTAGTATTATTGAAAAACCTGGCAGAGAAAAATCACTTAAAAGGGCAAACTATCCCTACTACTATACCTGTGGTAAAAGGAGTAATGAATGGCAAACATTGCAACTTGATGATTTTAATCTAAAAAAGCTGGGGATAGAAATAATCTATTGTGGTAATAATTCAGATAAAATGATTAACTATATTAACGATAATAATATTGAGTTTGTTCTTGCTGGGGCAGCACAAGTATTACAAAAACATGTATTTAATTATACTCACTCTACCTTCCTTAATATGCATCCAGGCTTACTTCCATACATGCGAGGAATGCACGCTGAAAAGTGGAGTCTATACTTCGGTATAAATCCTGCTGCTACTCTTCATATAATGGATGCCGATGTGGATACCGGACCCATTATTGCGACAAGCGTTGTACCGATCGAGGAAAACGATACATTTGCTTCATTGAGAGTTAAAGCTCATGAACAATGCTTTATTTTATTGAAGAATTATTTACCCCTTTTATTATCAAAGAAAATCGATATTACTTCATTAACAAAACAAGACCTTTCTGTCGGCAAAACAACAGAAGGTATGGGTCTACTTCGATTTTTACAATGTAATATAAACCTTAATAGATACAAAAAGATATTAGTCCACCGAAAAGATATAAATTTTACAAATCCCGGTATTTTCTTTGCAATAAAAAATAAAATAAATAAATAATTATTATAGAAAATTTAAATCTAAGATGTTTTACAGTTATTGATTCTGCCCAAGCCCTTTAAGCGTATTAATCTGTCTCTTCACCAGCTCTGTGACCTTGATGCTGGTTTTTATAGCTGTAATTGAAGGGCCATGCGTCAAGTCAAGCTACTGGAAAAACTTAACTTTATTGATTATTTGAAATATGCCTGCTTTTTATTTTGTAAAACTTATGTCGTCCCGTAAAAATATTAAAAAGAAACTCCTGAAATTTATAATTATTAAAAAATTAAAAAATATATGGATTTTTTCTTGACAGGTCGCGTCAACTATTGTAAAGTGACTTTTATAAACATCTAAATGTCTATTCAAGTTACAATATGAATGAATATTTTTTAATAAAAAGCATAGTGCGGCAAATTGCGAACTGATATTAATATAATCGAGAAGAAAGGAAGGATAAAATGATCATCAAGAATGTTGTCTGGAAAAACCGTTACCTGGATTCACTCAAACTGATGCGCATTTCAAACAGAACCGCTACCCTTCCTGGATTAGAAAAGGTATCGGTAGTGATGGCCACTCCCTTAAATAAACAGATCTTGAAGGAAGTAGGTCTCTATGCAGAAGAGGCAGAAAAGGCGAAACCGGAAGATATGCTTGTGGCTATATCTCTGAGTGAAGAGAGCCGAGTTCAATCTGTACTGGATTTTATTGAAGAGGAAATGAACAGGGTCAAGAGCAAAGTGCAGGAAACTGCAGGTTACACACCCAAGAGCCTGGAATTGGCCCTTCAAAGTCTGCCTGATGCCAACCTGGCACTCATTTCAGTCCCGGGAAATTACGCTAAACGTGAAGCAATAAAAGCTTTGAAGAAAGGCCTTCATGTTTTTCTGTTCAGCGATAATGTGTCAATTGAGGAAGAGATCGAATTGAAAAATTATGCAGAACCAGAGGGACTGCTTGTTATGGGCCCCGGTTGCGGGACAGCTCACATTAATGGAGTGGCTTTAGGATTCGCAAATGTGGTGAAGGAGGGCCCTGTCGGTATAGTAGCTGCAGCCGGTACAGGCATACAGGAAGCAGTTTCCCTCTTGAATAATGCAGGAGTTGGTGTTTCCCACGCGATCGGAACAGGCGGAAGGGACCTTTCGGATAAGATAGGAGGAATTACCGCAAGGCAGGGGCTTCAAATACTCAATGAGGACCCGAAAACCAGGGTTGTTATACTGATCTCCAAACCTCCCGGTGCAAAAACGGTATTATCTCTTTCAGAAACTATCAGGCAAATGAGTAAACCTGTTGTAGTCGATTTTATAGGGATGGGCGAGAAATTAACACTTGGGTCCAACACTTTCATCGTTGATACCCTTGAGGATGCGGCATTTACGGCACTTGAATTGATTAAGGGTGGGAAGAAACTAGGCAGGACTATATTCACTCAGGATCAAAATGCGGTGATGAACAAAGCTGAAACTGAATGGGAAAAAATGCGGGATGAGCAGGTATTTGTAAAAGGCCTTTTCTCCGGAGGAACGCTCTGCAGTGAGGCAACTTTAATATTGGCTGATTATCTCTCTCCGGTAAGCTCTAATATACCGCCACGACCTGAATTGAAGATGAAAGATACAGCAAAGAGTGAAGGGCATGTTTGTATAGATCTGGGTGACGAAGAGTTTACTGTCGGTCGTGCGCATCCCATGATAGATCCTTTTGTACGACAGCAGCGGTTGATCCAGGAAGCAAAAGATCCAAAGACGGCAGTGATTTTACTGGATATTGTTTTGGGCTATGGGTCTCACCTTGATATGGCAGGGGCATTGAAAGAAACCATTGTAAAGGCAAAATCCATACGGCAGGAGAAGGGCGGCTATCTGAGCGTTGTTGCCTCTGTGACTGGAACAGATAAAGATCCTCAGAGTTTGAAAGAACAGGAGAAAAAACTTGCCGATTACGGGGTTTTGGTGGTGCCGAGCAATGCTCAGGCTGCTAGAATGGCAGCGTTGATTGTATCAAGGGGAAAAATTAAAGAGCGTTTATTCGGAGGAAAATGAAATGGCAGAGAAAAAAATAGGTCGTGATTTGATCTCTCGGCCTGTAAAGGCGGTAAACATAGGGCTTGATTCGTTTGTAGAGAGCTTAAAAGCACAGAATGTAGAAGTCATTCACGTGGACTGGCAACCTCCTGCGGGAGGGGATGACAAAGCGCTTGATTTACTTGATAGATTAGAATCTTTATAGTTCAGGGGGAGAAAAATGGCAGAAAAAAAGAGTATCATAGAAGAGGCTAACAAAAATGCCGCTGAAAAAATGATCAGCGCACGACCGGTGTTGAAGGATGTGAGGCCGGCAAAAGATGTAATTCCCAACATGACAAAGAACACTATTCTCCATGCCGGCCCTCCTATTACGTGGGACAGGGTTTGCAGCCCAATGAAAGGGGGTATTTTAGGTGCCGTCGTATATGAAAAGCTTGCCAAAGATTTCAAGGAAGCAGAGCACTTGATAAAAAGCGGGGAGGTAGTTTTTTCACCGTGTCATCATCACAATGTAATAGGTACAATGGCAGGCATTACAAGTGCATCCATGCCGGTATTCGTGGTGGAAGATAAAGTAAATGGAAATACCGTTTATGCGAATATCAGGGAGGAAACGGTAAAGGCGCTCCGTTACGGGTTCTATGATGAAAATGTACAGAGAAAGCTCGAATGGAACGCGAAGACCCTTGGACCGGTGATTTCTGAAGCACTTAAAATAAGCGGTGGTATTGACATGATAAATCTTATCGCACAGTCTTTGCACATGGGGGATGACGGGCACAATAAGAACACAGCTGAAAATGCCCTCTTTGCACTTAAAATAATGCCTTCTTTGGTCAAGACGAATTTCAGCTCTGATGAGCTCAGTGAGGTTGCGACCTGGATGAATGTGGATGACCGTTTTATTTCAACTGCAGTAATGGCAGCATGTAAATCCGTGTGTAAAGCTGCTGAAGGAATCCCGAATTCCAGTGTGGTGACAGTAATGTGTAGAAATGGCACTGATTTTGGTATTCGAGTGAGCGCACTTGGGGATACGTGGTTTACCGCACCCTCTCCCCGGGTAGAGGCTCTCTATTTTCCAGGCTTTGGGCCAGAGGATGCGGGGTTGGATATGGGAGACAGCTGCGTCACAGAAACAGCAGGAATCGGTGCATTTGCCATGGCAGCGGCACCAAGCATGGTCGAGTTTGTTGGAGGGACTGTCGAGGATTCGATATCGTATACGAAAGAAATGTTCGAGATCACAGTAACAAAAAATCAAAACTTCACGATAGCCTACCTTGATTTCGCAGGAACTCCAACGGGGATTGATATCATGAAGGTTGTAAGAACAGGTATTCAGCCAATAATAAACACAAGTATTTCTCATAAAGATGCGGGGGTCGGCCAGGTTGGTGCAGGTATGACGAGGGCCCCTCTTGAATGCTTTAAAAAGGCTTTGGGAGCATTTGGGGAAAAGATGAATGTATAATGCGTCACTCGTGAGTGATAAACTTCTGCGGGTTTTAGAGCCAGGGAGTCAACGGGGATGCATACACTCTATTTTTAAAAACACTTTGAATATCGAAGGAGGAGATGATTTTCTTTTCACCCTTCAGGGAGAAGGAATACCTGTAAATCCGAGAAGTGTTGTTTTACCGGTCGAATCATGGTTGGTTATCCGCTCCATCATCAATTCTGTGGGTATAGCTGTAGAGGTTGATAAATCGGGACTTTTTATTCCCACGCGTCAATTGAGTATCGTTTTCGAAGAAGCGGAAATCTGGGACGCATCGCCTTCTATCCCGGGCACTCTGCTGTCTCCTCGTCAGATTGAATACAACCTGGAGAAATTCGCGTCCGTTCTTCGAGAAGCGGATAGTGAATATACAGATTTTTACAGTGGGGAAGTTGAACGTCTATTCAGAATTCACCTGTCAAAAGCTTCGCATGAGCTTTTCAATGCCATTGAAAGCGGCAGATTCTTTGAGATTGGACTGCTTGCCGATAAACTCATCGGTCTGGGTCCCGGCCTTACTCCTTCAGGGGATGATATTCTTTCAGGAATAATGGCATCTGGTGTTTATCTGGGACTTGCATTTAGAGAGCTCTGGTCTTATGTCATGGAGATGAATACGGTAATTGTAAACAGGTTGAGGGGAAGAACAAACCTTATCAGCGTAAATTTCCTTATGGATGCTTCCAGGGGAGAGATTTATCGTCCGGCGAAGGAGTTGATTGGAGAAATACTGTGCAGTCCGAAAGGGGAGAGTCTTTTTTCCCTTGCCAATGTAATGATGGGTATCGGTAGTACTTCAGGAAGGGATATCCTGGAAGGGATACTCATTGGAATCGGCGCTTTCTTAAAGTTTAGAGTTTTTATTCGTCTGAATGGCGCATTGAGCGTTTAGTATTTGACGAAAACAAGAGCAGTGTGGATCAACAAAATATAAGTGAACCCCTGGTAGAGAGGTTGAGGGAATGGCTTCATGCGTTTGAGGATCCAGGGGATGCTGTGGTAAAGGAGGCCAGGGCCATTAAAAAACTTGAATTTATACCTGATAGTCTGATTGTTCATGGTCTGGTATATAATCTCTCATCGGGTAAATTGGAAGTAATCGTAAACGGGTATGAATAAAAGCATATGATAGGGCGGGAGAAGCGCATGCAGATCGAAATAGCTAACATAATCTTAGCTGTATGACGGAGAGAGAGGTATGTCTATGAGCGAGAGGAAAGTTGCAGTCGTTGCTGTAGGTGGGAATTCCTTAATCAAGGATAAAGCACACAAATCAATCCCTGATCAATACGCTGCCGCTTCTGAGTCTATGCATCATATAGCAGGGATGATCGAAGCAGGTTGGGATGTGGTGATTACACATGGTAATGGACCACAGGTTGGATACATCCTGAGGCGTTCGGAATTAGCAATACACGAACTGCACGCTGTGCCCCTCGACATCTGTGGTTCGAATACACAGGGCTCTATTGGGTATATGTTTCAACTGGCTCTGTATAATGAGTTTAAAACTAGAGGGGTCGACAAGCACGCTGCAACAGTAGTGACCCAAGTTCTGGTAGACAAGGATGACCCGGCCTTTACCAATCCTACAAAACCAATTGGTTCGTTCATGGATGAGGGTACGGCGCAGGAACGGGCGAAAGAGTACAGTTGGGCTGTCATGGAGGATGCGGGAAGAGGCTGGAGACGTGTAGTCCCTTCACCGTTACCGAAAAAAATTATTCAACGACCTGCTATTGATTCACTTTTAAAAGAAGGGCTGGTTGTAATTGGAGTCGGAGGTGGGGGGATACCGGTTATTGAGGACGAAAATGGTGAACTGAAGGGTGTAGAAGCAGTAATTGACAAAGATTTTGCTTCAGCACTGCTGGCTTCAGAGCTTAACGCCGATATACTTTTGATATCAACTGCTGTTGAGAAAGTTGCCCTGAACTTCAATCAGCCCAATCAGCAATGGCTTGATGAAATGACGATGTCCGAAGCAATTCAGTATCTTGATGAAGGTCAATTCGGCAAAGGGAGTATGGAGCCTAAAATACAGGCTATTGTGAATTTTTTAGGAGACGGTGGACGAGAAGCGCTGATTACAAACCCTAAAAACATTGAACGTGCACTCAAAGGTTTGACGGGCACCAGAATAAGGGTTGACATATAAATATTGAACCAATAAACATGAAAAGGAGGGGCTTCATTCCGGGTTGACGGCAAAAATCACCTTCACGTTGTTTTTTGCGTCAAGGGCTGCTTCGAACGCCTGCTGTGGTTCGTCGAGAGAAAACTCATTTGTTATTAACAGGTGGGGATCCAATGCGCTACCGTCGACCATGTGTATAGCATCTGTTATATCACGTCTCGTGTACATGATCGTTCCGATGAGCTCGAGCTCGCAGTCCTGCACATCAGCCATTCTGACTTTGACTTCACTCCCGAATACGCCGCACACGATGATCTTCCCGCCCTTGCTTACAACCGCCATTGCATCGCGTATGCTTTTCTCAACCCCCACGCATTCAAATACAACATCGATACCTGCATAGGGTTGTTCGGCCTGTACTGTCTTAACAAGATCTTCAGCGTCTGCCTGTATTGTCCGGTCTGCTCCCATTTTTTCTGCGAGGGCAAGCCGTCTGTCAGTCAAATCGCTTACCGTTATATTTCGTGCACCGGCCGTTTTTACGCAGGTGAGTACCATAAGCCCGATCGTCCCTGCCCCTATTATTACGACGTTCTTGTTGAACAGGTCTCCCGCTTTCCTCGCCGCATGAACGCCTACAGCAAGCGGTTCGACAAGCACCGCATCCCTGAGCGGCAGGGTGTCCGGGATGTGCAGGGTTTTTTCGGCAGGCGCGATGAAGTACTGCGCCATTGCGCCGTCGCCCTGGCACCCCATAACTCGCAGGTTCTCGCATATATTGTAGCGCCCGATTCTGCAGTTGTAGCACTTTCCGCACACAAGGTTGGGCTCGCACACGACTCTGTCACCTTTCCTGAATTCCTCTACACTTTCGCCAATGGAATTTACTTTCCCGGAAAACTCGTGCCCCGGTGTTGCCGGCAACGGGATGAAGGGGTGCTCACCCTTGAATGCATGGGTATCAGAACCACATATTCCGCAGTACGCTATTTCAATGCAAACTTCCCCGGGCCCGGGGGCCGGCATATCGACCTCTTCGACAACAGTGCTGTTTGGACGATCTATGATGATTCTTTTCATTATGTATTCTCCATGCGATTATTCATCTAAACGGATGTTTTTTACTACCGCCATTGAGCGGCATTATCCGATTGATAAACCTCCGGATAACGTTAGCAATCACCTGTGTTTTTCCTGATTAAAGCAGCGGAAAAAGTCAGGTGGATATATATTTTGAGGCGCTATACCGTAACGTTCAGCCAGCCGCCATCAACGTAGTACGACGATCCCACACAGTAGCTTGCCCTGTCGGAGCATAGAAAAACGAAAAAATTGGCAAGCTCCTCAGGTGTGGCAAAGCGGCTGATCGGGGTGTATGTTTTTGCAATCTTATCGAAGTATTCGCCAACAGTGAGTCCCTCCTTCTTTGAGAGGGATTCAGCACCTTTGCGCCATGCAGGGGTAAGGATGAGTCCGGGGTTGACGCAGTTTACCCGTATGCCGTCTTTTATCAGCTCGTTTGCGAGACATTTGGAGAGCATGACCAGCGCGGCCTTCACGGTGTTGTAGATCGGTTCGTGGGAAAGCGGCTGTCTGGCGCATATCGACGCATTGTTGATGATTACTCCGCCACTTCTCTTTTTCATGAGCGGCACAACTCCTCTCGCAAGGCGAATGGCCGCCATCACCTGCAGGTCCCAGAAATACTGCCACTGCTCATCTTGCGAGTTCATCACCGTTTCTTCGCTCCCTATACCTGCGTTGCTTATCAGGATATCTGCTCCGTCGAATGTGCTTTCGACCTCTTTAATGAATTTCTCTATCTCCTGCTTTTTCACGACATCTACCTGCACGCCGAGCGTTTTGACGCCGAACTCCTTCCCGATTTCTTCTGCCGTTTTCACAGCTTCCTCTTTACTTCGTGAGCAAAGGGCTATATGCGCGCCTTCTTTTGCAAGACCTCGGGCTACAGCAAGACCAATCCCTTTTGTGGCGCCGGTTATAACGGCAGTTTTATCTGTAAGGCCAAGGTCCATCAGCACTCTCCTGTATTCAGAATTTCGAGGATATCATTGTACACTTCCTGGTACGATAAAGCAACTTCCATAAGCACATAATTTGGATGTGTCAGGGTTGGCTTTTACAGGGTAAGTTTTAAAAATAGACGATTGGCGGTTTGAAAATAACGGAAAGTTTTTTCTTCTACATACCGCCCTTCCAGTTATCCTGTTCCATTGCAAAGAATTTTTTGAGCTCTTCTTCAGACATAGTTGTGACGTTTATTTCAGCTTCCGCACCCAGCTTTTCCACCGGCTCACGGACAATACCGATGAGATAATCTCTTATCGGAATGCCCGGGAATGGGAATGCGAGGGTTATAGACACGGTACCGCCGTTTACCGATATGTCTTTAATTATCCCCAGATCGACCAGGGAAAGATCTACCTCGGGATGCATAACCGCACTTAAAGCTTTACGAATCTCTTGTTCCAGATTTTTTTCGTTCATTTTATTCCTCTTGAATGGTGTAATAAATGTCACGGGCAAAATAAATATTCTGTTGCTTTCGATGGAGCAACCACGCGACACTGTGCCTTCACAGTCCATCTCATCATTAAATTAATGATTCCTTCTATCCGATAAATGCCGGCTCCTTTTTAAAGATTTCTATTTCGCCGATTTCAAAACTGTTATCATGTATTATTCTTTTCGAATACTCCTTTTCAAGATAAAAGCCTGATTTTTTTGATTCTTCGATGATTTTTTCTTTATCTATGTGTTTTGGAATGATGGATAAACTGCCGTCCTTTTTCAAAACCCTGTAGATTTCCATCAGAAGACTTTTTCGGTCAGTCGTACCTGGAAAATAATACGGATGTAAAACATCGTAAACCAATACCAGGTCAAAAGTTTCATTTTTAAAATTAAATTTGGTATCATCTGAAGCTTGTACTATTTCAATATTATTGAGCCTCTTTGATCTGGCATTGATAACCAATTGTTGCAATGCCCATCTGTCCTTATCATATGCATATACTTTTCCAGCAGCACCGACAATTATAGCGGTCGGTATAGCGTAATGCCCCTCACCACAGCCGAAATCAAGAATCTTCTGACCGGGTTTTATCCCGATATCCCTTAAAACTTTTTCTCCTTCAGAGTTTAACCAGATGTCAACGTCTCTCACTGCTAAAGCCTGCTGCTGGAATGGTTTGTCATGCTGAGCCATGATAAATATTTTATGAATCGGATTTCAGAATCAGCCGAATTACTAGAAATATATTCCCTACACAAAAAACTCATCTCTCTTTATAATATCTCCATAAAAGTGGTTGGAGGCGAGTATAAATAGTGCTTGAGAGAAAGCAGGCAATGAAATTGGGTTTAATAGAAAAACCAGTATGTGCGTGAAAATACTCTATTACGATTGACAAGAGCACCTGTATAATTTCTTTTAAGGAACTGTTGTCATGGGAAAAAATGATGAAAGCATGTCCGATAGCGAAAAACAGAGGTACAACAGGCAGATGATTGTACCCGGATGGGGTGAGGATGGTCAGAAAAAGGTAAAGGAGGCGACTGTATTTATTGCCGGTGCCGGAGGGCTCGGGAGCGCTGCCGGGTATTATCTTGCCGCAGCCGGAGTGGGGTGCCTGCGTATATGCGATTCCGGAGATGTTGAGCTTTCAAATCTTAACCGGCAGATCATCCATGATAGTAAGGATATCGGGAAGAGGAAAGTTGAATCAGCGGTTGAGAGTTTGTCGGCGGGTTTACCCTTCTTAAAGGAAGGCTGCTGATCTTTGAAGGTGAGCGTGCTTCGTTTGATGAGATCACCGTCAGCAAGGATCCTGCATGCCCAGTATGCGGCATGAATGCCTGATACATTCGTATTTGCGATCGGGCAGGGTAAATCTATTCGGGATAGATGTCGTCATCGGTGAACGGCTTGCCGTCACTCCCGTTCGAAAAAAGCACGTAATGGTCACCTGCTTTCGTGTAGTGGTACTTCCTGCCCCAACCGTCCTCGATAACATTTCTGTCGGCGATATTTTTATTCCGCAGAAATTCCTCGAGAGAGTCCGGGTAATCACCAAATTCCTTTTTATAGAGATCGAGCCCAATCACCATTGTTTTCAGGCCGTCTATTGTAATAAGTCTGTTAACCGAGTTTTTCGGTGACGTCTTCTTGCCACAAGACACAACTAGAATGAGAATAATAATAATGCAGAGTATCATTAAATAGTGCGAACAGCGGTTCTTTTTTTTCACTGTGTTTCGTTTCCTTTTTATAAATCCACGGTATCAAACCCGTGTTTTAAAAGATGTCGTCTGTCTGGTGCTAACAACTTTCCCATACGCGCTGAACAGTGTGCATCACACATGTTATTCATCGGATTGAATATACTCGACGATTTCCCGGGCCATTATTTCTATGCTGCCCCTGCCTCTCATACGCATCCTACCATTTTCAGCGGCATTTTTCAACAGCGTTTTGTTACCCAGTGTGTCGACTATCCCCTGCGTAATTGCCTCGGGGTCGGGCGGGTACAAAAAAAGTGAAGGCCCGAGAAGCTTTTTCTGTGCGGTCATAAATTTCCTTGTTATCTGCGGGCCCTGACCCCAGCTCGCAAAAACAGGCTTGCCCAGCCCGGTGGCCTGCTCGTTGCCGGTACCCGACAACCCGATAACGGCGATGGATTCATTGATGATGTCGCCGAAAGCTTTCTGTGAGATGATTATCCTGTTTCCGCTTTTTTCATGGATATATGCAGTATACAGCTTCTCTCCGTTCATGTCTCCCATACCCTGCGGTGAAAGTCCGAATTTGTGCTGGACTTTCTCCGGTTCAAGCTGCGGTGAAAGCGCGATTGCGTATATGAAATTCTCATCCCTTCGGGAAAGTGCTGTGATTATGTCGAATATCAGTGTGAGATTTTCATACGCCTCCTGTTTGCTGCCCGGGAGTATGCCGATGATTCTCTGTTCGTCGGGAAGAACAGGCCTTTCATGGATGCTGAAACAGTCCATCATAGGGTTGCCAGTGCAGCGAACAGACAGAAGTCCCTTTCTTCTGAGAAACTCCATCGTTTTGTTGTCCCGGACATAGATGAGCCCTGCGCAACGCCTCAGCCATGCCCTCTCCAACATGCTGTAATGCTGTTTGAAGGGTTTTCGTGAACCGTACCACTCCGACTGCTGTACACCGACAAATATCCTTCTACCTTTTTTCATCCCGGTAAAAAAAGAAGTAAAGAGTAAAAGATATGGGTCACCGACAATGATGAGAAAATCGAACTTCCGTGAGATATTGTGTAAAGAAACTCCCATACGGAGTGTTTTTAAAAAAAATCCGTTTTTTACATCTTTAATGAATTCCTTCGGGCTTCTTACAAACCCCTCGGATGGGAGTTTTGCCCCTGCCCCGACCAGTTTTATACCAATTTTTTCATAAAAAGCGCCCTGGCCGACGGTCGGAAATGCAGCAATGGCCAGAGAAGGATACAGGGTATGTATTTTTTGGGCGATGTGGGCAGCTATTATGTCTTCGCCGTAACCGTTTGAAATAAAGAGGAGCCTTGCAGTAATGAGCATCGGTGATGGTATACTTTTTATCCTTCCGCTACCACACTGTTTTTAAGAATACCTATGCCTTCCACTTCAATCTCAACTGTGTCTCCCGGTTGCAAAGCCCCGATGCCTGAAGGTGTTCCGGTTGTTACAATATCGCCTGGGAGAAGAGTCATTATATGAGAGACAAACGAAAAGAGCCTGAACATGGAGAAGATGAAATTTATCGTGTTGGATGATTGACGCAGCGTTCCGTTTACTCTTGCATAAATATTCGCCGTATCTGGATTCATGTCGGTTTCGATCGCCGGGCCTATTGGGCAGAATGTATCAAAAGACTTCGCCCTCGTCCATTGCCCATCCTTCTGTTGCAGATCCCGTGCGGTTACATCATTCAAGCAGGTATACCCGAGGATGTATTCCGCTGCATCTTCCTCATTTACGTGCCTTGCTTTTTTCCTTACAACAGCGGCGAGCTCCGCCTCGTAGTCAACACGTGCTGCCGAGGGAGGATACACGATTTTATTATTGTAACCGATGACGGAGGTTGCAGGTTTCATGAATAGAACCGGTTCATCCGGTATTGCCTGTCCCAGCTCTTCGGCATGGTCTCTGTAGTTCAGGCCTACAGCAATTACTTTGGATGGCTGGACCGGAGGTAGAACCTGCACACGATCGATGCGTACCGCATCTTCACCGAACGACCTGAACCCGTTAAAGATGTCACCTTCGATTCCTGTAATTTCCCCTTTTTCAAGAACACCGTACAGGGGTACTTTACCTGAAAGATATCTGATAAGTTTCATATATGGTTTTATCCATTAAAATTACGGTTTTTTGTACCAAGGGCACAGGTATCAGAATTTCATGCAAAATTGACTATCTATACTGTTACAATTACTTGTAATTACATTCTAAAGGTAAAAACCATTAGGCAAGTGCCGGTTTTAATCGTTAAAGTTTGGAAGTTCCCTTGCCTATGTTTGAACTCCGTTTAGAAATCAATTACTGATTCAATGCAGAAATTACCAGTTTTTTTATCGATAACATAGTATATTATAGTATTAATTAAATGACAATCGTATGTTTGGAGGGCTGAGCATGAAAAAACTACTTTTTATTATGCTCTTTTTTATGGTCTGTTCAACCCTTTCTGCAAAAAAAGATATGGAGATTTCCTTCTGGCACAGCCTTGGTTTCCAGGTGAAGGAGATTATTAATGAAATGGCTGATGAGTACAACAGAGAGCATCGCGGTATCAAGATCAACCCTGTTTTTCAAGGCCTCTATCAAGATATGCAAGTCAAGATGGTTGCTGCTGCCGTTACCCGCCAGCTTCCCGATATTGCGCAGGTGCAGTTCGAATATCTCGATTCATATGTCGATAATAATCTTCTAAGCCCCATCGATGATGAAATTCCTCCGGAGGGGAAGAGCGATATACTCGATATCATGTGGCATCTCGTTACGAGAAACGGAAAAATTTACGGAGTGCCTTTCTGCGTGAGCGCAACAGTGATGTTCTATAACGAGGATGCCTTTATTAAAGCCGGGCTTGACCCCGATCAAGCCCCTGATACCTGGGAAGAAATGATCGAGATGGGGAAAAAGCTCACCAAAGACACTGACGGTGATGGTGTGAATGACCAGTATGCCATGATGTTCTGGACGAACGGGTTTTACGGTATCGCCCCTTTCCTGTGGGATAATGGGGGTGAACTGTTTTCACGGGATGGGAAATCGGTTGTACTGACATCACCTGAGATGATTAGGACGGTCAACATGCTCAGGGATCTTGTCTTCAAATATAAAATTATGCCACGGACATGGACGGACTGGGAAGGCGGCCAGGCTTTTCTCACGGGTAAGCTGGCCTTTGGATTTTTTACGAGCGCCGCCATATCTTACGGCGAGCAGAATCTTCCGTGGAAGCTTCGTATTGCGCCTATGCCCAAGGTAAACGGAAAACAGTATACGATGCTTGCCGGATCAGGCCTTATGAACTTTACAACAAACAGAAAGAAAAGAAAAGTAGTAAACGACTTTATTTTCTGGCTCGTCAACGAGGAGAATACCCTGCGGATCCATGAGAGTGTCGGATATATTCCTGTGCGAAAGTCGGCGCTCGATTCATTGAGCCTGAAAGCATTTCTGAAGGATAATCCGAACTTCAAGGTGCCGATCGACAGTCTTTCGTTTGCCAGACCGCTCCCGGCGCATCCGGAATTTTTTAAGATAAATACAAAAATTGCGGATATGCTTGAGCGGATTATTCTGAACAATGCCGATCCAATCGAGGCATTGAAAAAGGCTGAGCAGGAAATCAACGAAGAGCTCAGGTAGAAAAAGCAGGACAGTAAAACTTCTAAGTAACTTCTCACGAAGTTACTTCATGATATTCGTACCCCAAAGATGTAGACCACTTCTAAGTAACTTCTCACGAAGTTACTTCATGATATTCGTTCCCCAGGGATGTAGGCCACTTCTAAGTAACTTCGAATCAGTTATCGGTTGATACTCGACCGCCGAGGTATTGTACTCTATGAATAAATAAAAATGATGTCCCCACAATTCGCGGATATCCGGGCTTCTGTATATAAATAAGTATGGTGTCTTCATAATTTGTTTTTCCTTCCATATAGTATTTCGCGTGTGCGGTGATCTGCCGATACTAGGAGTGCATTAAGGACTTTTTCGGTAAAATTGTTGCAGATGCCGGATAAAGGTCTCTGCTGGACACACACTAAAACAGGGGGACATCCATTGTTGGCATCTCTCCACCAAATCCTATCGATCCAGATACTCGCTTTTGAGAAGTACAGTGTCAATATACAGGATGCCATTCTCATTGTACCGATTGTTGTTGCTGCGGTTATTGCACTTCGCATCTTCACCAGAATAATGAAAAAGAGGAATCTGACGGGTAAGAAACTAATCAAAACAATTACCCGGATATTCAAGGTCCTGGTAGTTTTCGTTGTGTTTCTCGGTATTATGCGTGTTCTGGGTGTACGCTTGGGCAACATCTTCGATTTCATTAAGGCTGTTTTGGGCTTCCGGCTGTTCACACTCGGTGGTACCAATGTAAGCTTTTTGACCATCCTGATCATGGCGGTTGTCATATATGTTTCTGCAAAGCTTGCAGCGCTTGCACGGAATTATTTCAACAACACGGTATTTCCCAGGTTCAAAATCGAGGCCGGCCTGCAGATCTCGCTGTCTAAGCTTATCGGGTATACGATAATCGCGATTGGTATAATCGTTGCACTGCAAGGGATGGGTATCAAGCTGTCGGCGCTTACCGTGTTTGCAGGGGTACTCGGTGTTGGAATCGGTTTCGGTATGCAGAGCATCACGGCGAATATTGTTTCCGGTTTCGTCATACTCTTCGAGCGGCCAATAATGGAAGGAGACATGGTGCGATTTAAAAACACCATCGGCTTCGTGCAGAAGATAAATCTCCGGGCAACGGTGATTCGCACCATATACAACGAGCATCTCATTGTGCCGAACTCGGAGTTTATCAATTCTACAGTTGAAAATATGTCCTTCAGTGATCTGAAACTGCGTCTCAGGGTCGATGTCGGTGTGTCGTATGCTTCCGACCCGTTTGCAGTAAAGGAGGCGTTGCTTGATGCCGCGTATTCCACCGAATATATAATGAAAAATCCGGAGCCAAATGTTCTTTTTTACGGTTTCGGTGAATCGTCACTTGATTTTCAGCTCCTTGTATGGATCGAAAACCCAAAGAGGAGGTTTGAAACCGATAGCGACCTGCATTTTGCCGTCATACAAAAGTTCAGGGAACGGGGAATCACCATCGCGTTTCCGCAGATAGACGTGCATATCAATCAGAAGTGACCCTATGTCCAATACAGGGCCGACATATGGTATTTCCTGCCAATACAGACATTCAGAATGAACGATCCATAAGTTTTTATTATTTCTTTTTGTAACCTATAACGACATTTTATTGTACCTTCTGTTATTTTCATACCATTTTTCAGGGTAATTGCCTACAATTAGAGAGACGAGGGAAAGAAAGAATGAAAAAATATAGTATGAAATGTACACAATGCGGTGCTGAGTTCGAGGATGATCACTTCCGTTTGAAATGTGACGGAAATCACAGCCCCGCACTGCTCAGGTCGAAATATCATAAAAACGGGTTTTCTCTTCATAACGATAAACCCGGTATGTTCAGGTTTTATGATTTTCTGCCCGTTGAACGCACCCTTGATGTGAGCGGCGCACCTGTTACATACAGGAGTGAGGCGCTTGCCGAATACCTTGATTTACAGAACCTGTACATCATCTTCAACGGGTACTGGCCCGAAAAGAACGCATATATGTATACCGCCTCTTTCAAGGAGCTCGAAGCGCCGCCGGTTCTGGCACGGATACCCGAAAATCACGAAGGTACCATCGTTGTGGCTTCTGCAGGCAACACGGGTCGGGCATTCGCGCATATTTGTTCACAGAACGACGTTTCCCTCTTTCTCGTTGTTCCTGAGGAGAGTGCCGGGGAAATCTGGTCGACTGTTCCTTACCAACCGTGCGTAAAGCTCGTACTTGTAGGAGGCGACAGTGACTATTTCGATGCGATAACCCTTGCAAACAGGATTGTTGAAATTGACGGTTTCTTCCCAGAGGGAGGCGCTGCTAACATTGCACGGAGGGACGGCATGGGCACAACCGTGCTCGATGCGGCGTGTACTATAGGGAGAATACCGGATCACTACTTTCAGGCGGTGGGCTCCGGGACCGGGGGGATTGCTGCATGGGAGTCAGCTTTACGGCTTGGCCAGGATGGATCGTTCGATGAAAACCGCATGAAACTGCACCTTTCACAGAATGCTCCCTTTACACCGATGAGTGATGCGTGGAACAGCCGGCAGAAAAACCTGCCTGCAGTCTCTGAGAAAGAGGCAAAAGAGCAGATCCGCCGGATCAAGGCAAAGGTGCTTTCAAATCGTAGACCACCGTACAGCCTTACGGGCGGTGTATGGGATGTGCTCGAGGAGTCTTCCGGGTGCATGTACTCGGTGACGAACCGTGAAATAGATGAGGCGATTGAGGTTTTTGAACGCCTCGAGGGTGTGGATATTCACCCCGCGGGCGCAACCGCTCTTGCTTCATTAATACAGGCAGTCCGGCAGGGATATCTGGAGAAGAATGATATCATTGCCCTGAATATTACGGGCGGCGGAGAGAAGAAGGTGAAGAAGGATTATGATGTTTACCAACTAGAACCTTTTGGCCGTTTTACAAACCGTGAAATACACAGTGATGAAATAATGAAAAAGATTGAAAATATGCTCGCAGCAGTATAGAAACAGGAGTGCAGGTGCATTCTTCAATGGGGCTCCGCTGGTCCGCACGACTCGATTCGCGCCATTCAATAAACCGCAGGTCGGCTGATTACCGCTGATGCTGCTTTCTGCAGTTTATCTGCCTTCCACTCTCTAAGAATTCTCTTATAATTTGTCGCTTTATATAAGTATTATTTATTTGTAGTTTATTATCTTTTATTGCAGAATCCAGTAAACTCGGCTGATAAGCGAGGAGGGAAATATGCCTGAAAGAGTTCATGAAAAGCGGAATCCTGTGAAAAAGAAGATCGGTGTCGACTGGTGGGCGGTCATTCTGGCACTCGTTGCCCTTGCCGTTGTAAAATTTGGTATCGTTGGAAAGATACCATGGTGACGGGGGAGGTGGGGAATATGAGCGAAAGAAAGAGTATTTTACGAAATATCATTGAGCTGATCCCGGGGCTGTTTCTACTGCTCGTCATCGGTCTTGCCGGCAAGTATCTGGAGCGGGGGTCTCGTTACTGCTGAGCGATTCTTCGAAGGTGCTGGCAAAAGACCTGTATATTCTTTTTGCGATCATAATCGGTATTGTTGTCGGAAACCTCGTAACGCTTCCAAGAATCTTCAGCAGGGGAATCGTCACTTATGAATTCTGGCTGAAGTTTGGCATTGTTCTCATCGGGGCCAAACTCGCAGTGCAGGAGCTGTTCAAGCTCGGAGGTATCGGGATCGTTCTCGTTTTACTGGAGTATGACTGATAAAAGTTTCGGTATGTGGGCCGGCCTCGCAGTCGACAATACGGCGGAAGCGGTGGCCACCGGTCATATATACTCCGAAACCACTGGCAAGTATGCAACCATGACAAAACTCATGAGAAACGCCCTTATGGGTATAACCATACTCGGATTTGCCGTCTATTATGCCAGGAAAGGACTTGCAAAAAGCATCACGCACAAGGGAAAATTCCTGTGGGAAAAATTCCCGAAATTTGTGATAGGATTTATCCTGTTTACCATCCTCGCCTCGATTCGTTTTGAGAACGGCTACGTCTTTCTGGCCCAAGACCAGGTCAAGGCATTCAGCAATCTATATAAATGGGCGTTCATGCTTACCTTTGCAGGAGTCGGGCTTTCTACAAAGATCAAGGATATGAAGGGTACC
>CAZGJW010000043.1:0-21027 GCA_964525675.1 uncultured Spirochaetota bacterium | reverse complement strand
AAGGGTGGTGCATTGTTTCTTTTCAGGCATTCAAGTACATTGTTTACTTCATAAGTGACAATTAGCATAACATCGGTTACACAAAATTCGCACAACATCGATGACACTTTAATGCTATGCAATTCGCAAACATCGGTGACGCTTTTTAATTGAAATAACATTCTTTCATATATCATCCTCCATAAAATCATATTGGAGGATACCGTGATGAAAGAAAACAATCTCAGCCATGAGCAATTACGCATGAGAGCCGTTGAACTCTACAAAAAGAACTGGAAAGTCACAGAGATATGCACAACACTCAATCGCTCCAGAAACTGAACCTCGCAATTAAAAAGATGGTTGACCGCATTTTCAAAGATTTTAAGCGGTCAGTGTAGGCTGCGGTCGGGATATTCTGGAGGTTCCCGAAGATGATACCGGGACTGTCGAGTAACCGTTTGAAAGTGGCGTACGTCCCCCTGGGGAAAGTCCCTGGCGGGATATTACTTCGCGGCCGAGTATCAAAGATAACTTGTTCGAAGTTACTTAGAAGTGTCTTACGTCCCCTCGGACCGAATATCATAAAGTAACTTCGCGAGAAGTTATTTAAAAGACTCAATGTGCTCACGGGTAAAAACGATAAATCCCGGCTACATGAGATCCTCGAGTATTTTGGCGATCGTTTCGTCGCTATGGTCGACCGGGTTGTAGCGCCTGCTTCCCCCCTTTGAATCCTCGACTATTGCCGGTATATCCTCCCGCCTGACACCGTACTCGCCGAGCTTTGTCGATAGACCGAGTTTATTTATGAACTCAGCGAAAGCTGCGGCTGCATCTTTCGGACCGGTATTCAGAAGCCGGGCAACCTCATCGTACTTTTGTTTTCGAGCGCCATAGTTATATTCGATAACCCTGGCCATGGTAAGGGCGCAGGCTCTTCCGTGGGGGATGCCGTAGCGAATGCCAAGAGGGTGGGCAAGGCCGTGCGCGAGGCCGAGCCCTGCGTTAGCCAGTGTAATCCCACCGTACAGTGAGGTCAGAGACAGTGCCTCTCGTGCTTCGAGGTTGTTAGGTTTTTCGACCGCTTTGAGGAGATAGCGTGCGGAAAGCTCGATCCCCTTGTGAGCAAGGGTGTCTGTTATCGGGCCAGCGTTTTTCGATACATAGGCCTCGAGGTTTTGTATGAGGGCGTCCAGCCCGGTATTCACGGTCACATCAGCAGGCATATTTACCGTAAGCTCAGGGTCGGCCAGTGCGATATTCGGAATCATGAGCTCGCTTCGTATGCTCTTTTTAAATTTCCTGTCCCTGCTCGAAATGACTGCATTTTTCGTGATCTCCGCGCCAGTGCCTGATGTTGTCGGTACCGCTATATAAGGAATTGAAGGCTTTGTAAAGGCTCTGCCCTCCCAATAATCCTTCACCTCACCGCCGTTTGTTGCGATAATCGATGCTGCCTTCGCCGCATCTATAACGCTTCCTCCTCCGATGCCGACGATGACATCTGGTTTGGATCTCATGGCGAGCCCAACTGCCTCTGTAACCTGCAGCTCATCGGGATCATGGGAGATGCCTCCTTTTTCAGTAAAAATGAAGCTGTATTTTTTAAATATGTCTGTAATTCTTTCGTAGATGCCGCTTTCAACGAGTGACCTTCCACCGTAGACAAGCAGTACTTTATTTCCATAATCTTTAATGAGATCACCCAGTTCACCGATTGTGCCTGTTCCGAATATTATCCACTCGGGGACTCTCAAAACCGACTTCAACCCGTACATGCTCATACATGCCTCCAGCGGATCAGGATTTCTTAACAATAATAAAATTACATAAAACGTACAATAATAAAACTGCAAATGACTTTACGGGACTATCTAATCTGTGTAAGCTATACGCGGGACGGAAAAGCAGTAGTAGCCGGGAGACTACAGCTATTGCCGCCATTTCAGGAGGTTGAGATATGCCGGGTGTCGATGCAGTCAGGGAAATGGTACAGGAGCAGAAGCGCGGGATTTTAAGGGGCATGTATTCGATATGCAGCTCGCACCCCTTTGTTATACAGGCGTCAATCAGGCAGGCTGTAGAGGATGAAAGTGTGCTGCTTATTGAGGCGACCTCAAATCAGGTTAACCAGTACGGCGGATACACGGGCATGACACCAGAAGGATTTATGGATTTTGTTTTCTCAGTGGCGAAAAAGGAGGGGTTTCCCGTCGAGCGTATCATACTCGGCGGGGATCATCTTGGCCCGACTCCATTTAAGAATGCGAATTGTGACGAAGTTATGGGCAAGTCGGGGGAGCTGGTACAAGCCTTTGTGCGCGCAGGATTTTCCAAGATACATCTCGATACGAGTATTCCTCTCGGGGATGATCCGGGGGCGTCTTCAGGTTTTATTGAATCGGAGGTTGTTGCCAGGCGCTGCGCAGATTTGTGCAGAGCCTGTGAGGATGCATGCAGTGAAATGGGTAATGAATGCGAAGCTCCGGTGTACGTGATCGGTACAGAAGTACCGGTTCCCGGTGGAAGTGATGAGGTGGAAGGGGAGGTGCATGTAACGGATGCTGCTGATTTTGAGAGCACGGTGTCCGTAACGAAAGACGCCTTTTACCGGCTGGGCCTCGAGGAAGCGTGGGAGAGAGTGATCGCCGTTGTTGTTCAACCGGGAGTCGAGTTCGGAGATCACAGTATTCTGGAGTACAGCAGGGAGAGGGCGTCTGCTCTGTCAAAAAGACTTCGGGAGTATAACAATATCGTATTTGAAGCGCACTCAACCGACTACCAGACCCCCCGGGCGATGAAGCAGATGGTGGAGGACGGGTTTGCCATTCTGAAGGTCGGCCCAGGCCTTACCTATGCCTTCAGAGAGGCGGTATACCTGTTAAGCCTTATAGAAAAGGAGCTTTCTTCAATTACTGGCTCGTTTCAGCCGTCTTCTATCATGGAGAGGGTGGACGAAGCAATGAGGAAAAACCCCGGATACTGGGAGGACTACTACACGGGGGACAAAATCGAGAGGGCGTTCAGCAGGAAGTTCAGCCTTTTTGACCGCATACGCTACTACTGGAACGGCCCCGAAGTGCGCGGCGCGTTTGAAAAATTGCTCAGGAACCTAAGTGCCGTAGAAATACCGCTTACCCTCCTGAGTCAGTTTTTTCCGGCGCAATATATGAAGGTTCGAACCGGACAGCTTGCCTGTAGTCCAGAGGCTCTAATAATAGACCGGGTGCAGGAGGTTGTCGCCTGGTACTCCTATGCAGCCGGTTGCCTTAAGCAACATCCGCCTATTTCCTGAAGATGTCCTTTCGCAGTATCTGGTACTCGTTGAAGGCGATCCGGAGGCTCAGAAAGAGGTTGAGCACGGTGGTGAGCGTGATGGCGGTGAAAATAGAGATCATGATTGCGATCTGATACTTAATGGCGACGATCGGCGCCGCCCCGCCCAGTATCTGGCCGGTCATCATACCGGGAAGCGAGACGAGACCAAGGGTGGCGATGGTGGAAAGCTGGGGTGCAAGGGCCGGCTTTACCGCCTCCCTGATATAGGGCAGGGATGCCTCTTTGAGTGAAGCGCCCATGAGCAGGTAGGTTAAAAACTCCTTTTCGTTCTTTTTGATCGACGAAAAGAAGCGCTCGAGGGCAATAACATTGGCGCGCATGCAGTTACCTACCACCATGCCTGTGACTGGAATGAGATATCTTGCATCGTAGAAGGGCTCGGGCCGGATTGCAAGGAACACGAATACGGCGACCACGAACAGAGCGCTTACTGCAATACCGAGAAATACACTGAAGAAAAGCCTGAGAGTTTTCAGGCCGGCGTTTCTGTTCACCGTAATATTGGCTATGGTAATCATAAAAAGAACCCACCCGAAATTCACCCATATGTTATTGAATCGGAACAGGTACTCGAGATACAGACCCATCACAAACATCTGAACTGTCATCCGTATAACGCCGATGATAATTGCCCTTGTGTTGCCGAGCTTGAGGAAACCGGCAATCAAAACGGGTATGACGACCATTGCATAGAAGATGAGCATGTATGAATAGCTGATGTCTATTGTTCCCATTCTTCAGGTACCTCTTTCTGATTTTGAAAAAGTGTCATCAGGGCTGTTCGATATCTTGACGGCCTTCCCATCTTCGACTTTAATGAACTTTGTGCAGATATCGAACCACTGGGTGTCATGTGATACGGATATGAGTGTGCAGCGCTCTTCATGGAAAAACTCTAAAACAGCAGATTTGCTCGCTGTATCGAGCGCGGAGGTGATTTCATCAGCCAGAAAAACACTTTTTCCCTGCAGAATCCCCCGTGCAATCGCAACTCGCTGCTTCTCACCGCCGGAAACGACGGACGCCTCCCTGTCGAGAATCTCCGGTTTCAGGTGGAGCCTTTCAAGGGTGGTTACGATTGTCGATTCATCGGGCGTTTTACCTCTATTCATCCTGTAGGTAAAGGGAAGCAGGAGGGCATCTCTGATCTTTTCGGCTCCTAACACCGGCTCCTGTCCGATAAAGGCAACCGACCGACGAACATTAAGAATGTTGTCAGGGCTCAGGCGTTCTCCTCTGAAAAATACATCTCCCTCGGTTGGTATGTGCGCACCGACAGTGGTGGTGAGTATGGTGGATTTGCCGGAGCCCGACTTTCCATAAATAACGGCCTTTTCATGCTCAGAAACAGTAAAACTGACATTTTGAATGATGGGTTTATCGCCGTAGGCAACCGTAACATTGTCGAACTTCAGCATGTGATCCTCATTTTCGAAAAAGGCTTGTAATAATGTAATAAAAATTACGCCTGTATCAACATTTATCCGCTGCCGGATAGTTGCCGCGTACCGGGTATAATGCCGCAGGCAGACTTTTAAACTGCAGGCATTATTCTTATACGAAGCTCCCGAATAATATGCATTTGGGATGTATTTATCGCTACAGGAGGTTTGACGCGAGGTCTGCGAGTTGAGAGCGTTCTCCTTTTTCAAGGGTAACGTGCGCGTATATATCCTGCCCCTTCATCTTGTCTATCAAATAGGTGAGGCCGTTGCTCCGTGAGTCGAGGTAGGGGGTATCTATCTGGTATGGGTCGCCGGTAAAAACAACCTTGGTTCCCTCGCCGGCACGGGTGATGATTGTTTTGACTTCGTGGGGAGTCAGGTTCTGCGCCTCGTCGATGATGAAGAATATCTTCGATAAATTCCTCCCTCTGATATAGGCGAGGGGAGTAATAACGAGTTTTTCCTTGTCTAACATTTCGTTTATTCTGCTGTAATCTGAAGACGCGTCCTCGAACTGGTTCTTTATGACCGACAGGTTGTCGTGAAGCGGCTGCATGTATGGCACGAGCTTGCTCTTTATATCACCTGGCAGATATCCCAGGTCTCTGTTGCCCAGAGGAACAACCGGCCGTGCCAGGTAGATCTGTTTATAAAATTTCCGTACCTCCAGCGCCGCGGCTAATGCCATGAGTGTTTTTCCTGTTCCAGCCTTGCCGGCTAAAGTAACGAGAGAAATGCTTTCGTTCATCAGTGCATCCAGGGCGAATGTCTGCTCTGCATTGCGGGGAGTGATACCGTATCCTCTCCTTTTCAGAACATGCCTGTACTGACGTGTATCGGTGCTGTAGGTGGCAAGTGCGCTTTTTCTTTCATTCCTAACGATGAAATATTCATTGGGATAGGGTTCGAAGTCCAGTGCAAGCCTGGTGTAGTCGATATGCTCGTATTCGTACAGTTCATCGATGAGCGGCTCTTCCGCGTCCTCTATCAGCCTCTTTCCCTTGTACAGCTCGTCGATATTCTGAATCTTTCCCGTTTCATAGTCCTGCGCATTGGTCCCGACACTTTTTGCCTTCATTCTCAAGTTGATATCTTTGGAAACTAGGAAAACTCGTTCCCTGCCGTATTCCTTTGTGAGGTTGTAGGCAACCGACAGTATTCTGTGGTCAGGTTTGTCTTCCCAGAGAATTTCACTTAAAGCAGGGTCTTTTTTTATACTCGTTGCTACGATAAGAAATCCGCCAGTGCCGAGCGGTATTCCCTCGCTGAGCAGCCCGTCACCGCCGATGGAGTCGAGCTCTCTGGTAAACTCGCGGGCGTTGAAATTGATGATTTCGTTCCCTCTCTTGAATTTATCGATCTCTTCCAGAACGGTGATTGGAATAACGACGTTGTGTTCTTCAAAAGAGTAGATACAGCGATAGTCGTGAAGAATTACATTTGTATCGAGAACGAATATTTTGCTGTTGTTGCTGTCGAATACCGTCATTTTAATTTTTTCAAGGCGAGGCTGAAAAAGCTTGGCAGCTACCGGGAATCGAACCCGGAAGAGATACAGCCAATTGGGCCGGTAAATCTCCCAACTTGCCGGTCATACCAGACCTTAAACTGGTAGGTGCGAGGAACTGGCCAGATTTCACACGCCCCCGGCTTTCAGCTGCCATGAGGTTTTGGTCGCGCCGTGAACGAGAATCCTCCACCTGGGTCGCGTGCATGCAAAAAAAATTCATGCCGTTTCAGGTGTCTTACTTTTTATTATCGGGCTGATTTCAAAATCGAATAATAATACAGTATATTGGATAAAACGTCTATTAATTTTAAAAATTTTTAGAATTTTGAAAAAGTAACCGATATACTTCATCATAATACGGGCACACTATTGGATGTCTGGTATATGCAATGCCTTAACCCTTTAATTTCGCTTGTCTTAATTCTTTTTAGATAACATTCATTATAAACTAATTCACCAGTTATGAACCGAGCCCATATCATCACGCAGAATGGGCAGATACCTCTTTTTATATCTGTAGGTCTGTGCCGCTTCCTCGTTAAATCCGACACCAAGGCCTGGTCGGTCGGTAATTGTTATGAAACCGTCTTTATAACAGTAGGGTAGATCAAAAACATCCTCAAGTACTGCATCAGTTTCAAAAGTTTCCTGTATGCCGAAATTTGGAATGCTTAAATCGATATGAATATTTGCTGCATGCGCAAAGGGAGAAATATCGCTTGGGCCATGGAAGGCAGTCTTAATACTATGCACATCTGCAAAATTCGAAATCTGCAGTACGGGAGTAATTCCTCCAAAATGGCTGATATCAACACGTATATAATCAACAAGTCGATTTGTTAAAATGTATTCACAATCAAAGATAGTATTGAATAACTCGCCTATCGCTATGGGAGTAGAGGAGTTGTTTCTTACTAGCTGCAGTCCATTTTTGTCATTTGAATCAACCGGGTCTTCAAGAAAATAAAGTGAATATTTCTCCAATTCCTTTGCTAGTCTTGCCGCTTGAATGGGCGTCAAGCGGCCATGAACATCGTGGATCAATTCCATGGAAGTGCCAACAGCATTTCTTAATTCTTGTGTAGTTTCCAATAGATTTTTGATATATACTTCTGAATCCCACATGCCTTCATTTTTGATAGCGTCAGTTTCTATTCTTTTTATCTTGATATCTTGATGAGGCTGTCGGTAGAAGACATTTTGATCGTGCATATCTTTTATATCAAAACTATACCGGATAGCTTTGATACCGGTTTTTATCATTTCTTTAGCCCGCTTAATGAGTTCATCCCTCTTTGTTCCATGAGCGTGATAGTATACAGCTGCCCTGTCTCTGCATCTTCCGCCAATGAGGGAATAGAGTGGCATATGTGCCCTTTTTCCTTTAATATCCCAAAGAGCCATATCAATACCTGCAAGGGCAGTCATAAAAACAGGCCCGCCACGCCAGTAAGTTCCCCTGAAAACCATCTGCCATATATCTGTTATCCGGTCAGCATTGTATCCGACCAGCCAGTCGCGCAGGTAATTGTCAATAACCGATTGTACAGCAAGCTCCCGTCCATTCAGTGTGGCATCGCCATATCCAGTAATGCCGTTTTCTGTAGTGACCTTGACGATTAGGTAATTCCTTCCCGGAGAGGTTAAAATAGTTTTAATTTCCCTAATTTTCATTTCCATTTTTGATTTCCCATTTTGATTTCCCATTTTGATTCAATCCAGTTCTGAAAACCACTCCCGCATTTCTTTCGATTCTTTATACAACTTGCTCAGACTTTTCAAATCGAGCGCTCCTGGTTCAGCGAGCAGTGAGGTTAAACCCCCGTCAATGAGCAGGTCGGCTCCGGTAACGAACCTTGATTCATTCGAGGCAAAGTAGACAGCAGCATACCCAACATCTTTCGGCTCAGCAATCATACGCAGGGGTTGGTTGAGCGCCATGCTGAGCTTGTGAACCTTTGCAAACCTGTCAATATAAGTTTTGAGCGTCTCTCTCCCGTATCTTGAGAGTACCCAGTGGCCAACCTGCACCTGAATTGCACCTGGAGAGATGGAATTTACCCGTATGTTAAATGGTGCCAGTTCAATTGCCAGAGATTTCGTGAGCATGATAACCCCTCCCTTTGCGGCACAATAGGCACTATCATTCGGCAGCGCAGCATGGCCGCGAACAGAAGAGATATTGATTATACTACCCTGTTTCTTTTTTTTCATATAGGGAACGACAAATCGAGCCGTATACCAGTATCCCCTCAGATTTGTCTCCATAATTGCCTCATACCGTTTTTCGGCCATTTCACTTCGGTCATCCACTGCATACCCAAACATGGGAAGACCGGCATTATTGACAAGTATATTTATTGCACCGAAAGTTTGATAGGCTTTCTCAGCCATTTTTTTTACATCATCTTTTTTTCGTACATCTACCTTCAGTATCAGTGTTTTCCTGTCCTTTTTCCGGATTTCAGATTGTACACCTTCAAGATCGTTCACACTTCTTGCTGCTAGGATTACTGCTGCCCCCTCTTTTGAAAACATTCTAGCGATTTCAGCACCGATGCCTCGGCTCGCTCCTGTTATAATTGCAACCTTGTCTTTCAGTCTCATGTAAAAAATCCTGCAGTAAATTACAATCTTTATTAAAACAGGATGTAATGGTATGTCAAGGAAAAATAAATTCATACACATAGTATTTAAATTATAGGTAAGTAAACTTGTCAATCTTAGAAGTTGAAAATTATCACTTACCTAATGGTTTTTACCTAAAGTATGTAATATTACGGCAATGTAGTATAATATAGTCATTTGTATTCGAAATTCTGGTACAAAATGCCAGAATTCTAATGGATAAAACCATAAGAGGAATAAAAGCCATTTGTTTTTATGTTATTTACTGAACTCCGTATACATGATTTTTTTGACAAAAGTATGTATCATCAATAGAATGTAAACGTATATTCATTTTTATTCAGTTGAGGAGCAGTAATGGTACCATATGAAAGAATCGTAAATGTGCTCGAAGGGAAACCCACCGATATTCTTCCGTACGTTGATGGTTTTGAAAGTATAGAAGCGGCTGGTTTGTTTTTTGGAAAAAACGTTATGAAAGGCAACTGGGAGGACATCGCCCTTCTTGGGGCCGAAGTCTTTGAATCTGATTGGATCACTGTGCCTGCCCCGCTCAATATACCAGGAGAGCCTGGTATCTTCTGTGACATTATTGCAGAGGATGAAACACATTTACTTGCACGAACCTTTTTTGGAGGTGTGTGGTACTGGAGAAAGAGCCCCTACTACGCCAAATCGGTATTTGATCCTGTTAAGTTTGAGGATGATTTTAATAGGATTCCTGACCCTGACTGGGATTCTCTGAGGAGGAGAATCAAGAAACTTCGTGAACCGGTTAAAAAGCTCAAGGATAGAGGATATTTTGTAACCATGGAGGGGAAAGGGGCTTTTGAAGCGGCATGGATGCTTTTCCGAGGTCTGGAAAACACATGGATGGACATTATTGACCGGCCGGAGTTTGTAAAGAAAATGTCCGACAGGGCGGTCGATGCGGTAGTAAAACTGGGACTTATGGTGGCCGATGAGTGTGAGGTTGACGGGATATGGATAACAGATGATCTTGGAACGCAAAATGCCCCCTATTTCAGTCCCCAAGTATACCGTGATCTTTTTAAGGAGAATCATCGAAAGATGGCAGATGCCTTTCATAATAAAGGGCTTAAGATGACATTTCACTCCCATGGAAATGTTATGGCGCTGTTTGAAGATTTCGTTGATGTAGGATTCGATTCGATTGATCCGCTCGATCGGTATGATGGGATGGATTTAAAACTGATAAAAGAAAAGTTCGGCCACAGAGCAGTCCTGAAGGGAGGGATAAGTTGCACTATAGGCAGCATGAATCAAATAGAACTGAAAAACCATATTAAGGAGATTGTTAATATTTGCGGTCGCACTAGATTTATCCTTTCCAGCGCGGGCGGTGTTCCTCCTGAAATGACACTTGAGAATTTTAATGTGTATCGTGACATAATACATAAAATTAGAAGAGGGTCGTAGGATGTTCTTATGCTGTATCCAGATAAAAATCTGAAGCTCCTGAAAGGCTTTCTCCAAAGGGAGTAATTAATTACTATCAGCCCGGCCTGTAACTATCACTTTTTCAAGTTTTTCTATTGATATATCTTCCTTATCAAAATTTCCTACTTTCTCACCGTGACTGAGTATTACAAACCGATCCGCAATAGAATGAACGTGCAGGAGATTGTGGGTAACGAAAATACTTGAAACTCCCTCTGATCGAAGGTTTTTTACGAACTCCATAACCTGTTGTGATTCTTTTACCGATAAAGCGTTTGTCGGTTCATCAAGGAGGAGGAGACGGGCGCGAAAATATATAGCACGGGCGATGGCGACTGCCTGCTTTTGACCTCCGGAAAGGTCTCCGACAATCTGATTTGGAGATTCAATACCAATGTGGATGGACTCTTTTAGAACCCTATGGGCCTCCCTACGCATTTTCTTTTTCTCGAGAATTCCAGTAGGACGTATTATTTCATTACCCATGAATATATTTCGATAGATAGAAACACTGTCTACGAGAGCCCGATCCTGATAAATTGTTGCTATTCCGATCTCCTGAGAATCTCTATAGCTTGTTATCTTTCTTTCAATACCTTCATATTCTATTGTGCCACTGTCGGGGCTATAGATTCCGCTGAGAATCTTAATGAGTGTTGATTTGCCCGCTCCGTTGTCACCGACGAGCCCAATTATCTCTCCCTCAAAAACCGACATGTTAATATTTTTCAATGCCTCTACATGACCGAATGACTTACTTATTTCTGAAAGATGATAGAGAGGAGTTTTAGTATTGTTTTCCATCACTTTTTCCTTCCGCGGATAAAAACGTGGGCTGAAACGGCGAGGATAATAGTTACCCCAATAAATGTTTGGAACCAGAAACCAGGAGCCCTCGATAGAATAAGGATATTTTCAACCGTAAAAATAATAATTGTTCCCATAACAGTGCCGACAATTGTCCCGCTTCCTCCAGCCAGGAGTGTCCCTCCGATAACAGTAGCACCAATAGCTTGAAGCTCAATACCTTGTCCTGCGATAGCGTATCCTGACCCCGTCCTGAATACCTGAATGGCACCGGCAAATGCTGAAAGACCGCCAAGAACCATGAAATTGACTATTTTAACCAGATCGACCGGAATACCAAGAGCAACTGCTGCCTGTCTGTTTCCACCTGTTACATAAGTCCAGTTCCCAAACCGATAATTTTCGAGAATAATCCACATAACAATTGCGGTGAAGATAAACCACAAGAATTGTATTGGAAAACCTGAGATGCTTCCTATAAAAATTTTAGCGATTGGTAGATCCCGCTGAAAAGGTTGCGGGAATCCCGACGAGATAAGGAGGACAGCTCCTCTCCATGCCATCATTGTTCCAAGTGTTGTAATGAAAGATGGAATACCTACTTTGACCGTAATGCTGCCATTGATAGCTCCTATAGCTATACCGATGAGTATACATATGACGAAAGAAATAAAGCCACTCCAACCAATACGCTCGCTCAGTACAGCCATTATATAAGGTGCAAAAGCGAAGGTTGATCCTACTGAAAGATCGAACTCTCCCGCTATAATGAGCGTGGTCATTCCAACGGCAACGAGCCCGAGTTCGGGCATTGTTTTAATGATGATATACTGATTTTGCTTTGTTAAAAATTTATTATTAATGAGTGAGAAGATAAGATATAGTACTGCTGTTATTATGACGATGCTTATATCTTTATAGCTAAGAATCCTACGAATTTCCAACGTTGTACTGTTGAAATTTTTACTTTTCGGTGTCTTATTATCCATTTGCTGTTATCCATTTGCTGTTACCATTTAACCTGTAATCATGGAAAAACAAAGCGGGCCCTGTGACAGTGTGTCTGCCAGGCCCCGCTTGATTTTATATCTCATCCAGCTATCTAATTCTCTTCTTTACCAGTGCAAGCACTTCATCAATGTTGGAGGAATCCACAATACCTCGTCCGGTATCGATGTTGAATGGTGTAAACTTTCCGTACTTCACCATGCAGAGTTGCACTACGGTGAAATAACCCTGCAGGTAAGGCTGCTGATCAATGACAGCTTTGGTAATACCCTTCTTTATTGCCGGACCGGTGTTTGGGAGCAGATCAAATCCACCGACAACAACCTTGTCTTTGAGATTCATATCTTCGACAACCATACCTGCGATTTCAGTTGTCAGACCGCCAACATTGATAATTCCCTTTGTCTCAGGATGTCCCATAATGTACGCAGAGATGCGTCTCGTTGTTTCAGCTCTTTCATACCCCGCATCAAGCTCTTCTGCTGTGACGCCGATTTCCTTCATCGCTTCTATGATACCGGCTGATCTGTTTACTGCATACGCCTGTCCGGGCACCTCCTCAGGAATAACGATATGATCACCACGTTTGAGGAATTTTTGCATGTATTTGCCGAGTGTATATCCCACCTTGCGCTCTGTAGCACCGATATACGCAAGGCGCGCGTTTGGAGTATCAGCATCATCCTGGTTAAAGGAAATAACTGGAATGCCCTTATTAATAGCCTTCTGAACTACATCGTCAAAAGCAACGGGATCAGGAATTGAAAGACCTATTCCATCAGGATTCCCGGCAATGGCCTGTTCCACCATGTTGACTTCTTTTGCATTATCACTTTCTGAGAATAAAAACTGGACATTGCATCCATATACGAGCCCTGCATCTCCTGCTCCCTGCTTTACCACACTATGGAAGGGATCCCCTGATGAGCCGTGAGTTATCATCACGATATTATAGCCAAGCCCGGCCCCTCCAACTTTTACTGGGGTCACCTTCTCTGCTTCCTTTGTGCCGGCTGCAAAAACTGCTGCGCATATGAAAACCAATAAAAATACTAAAACTGCGCTTTTTATAAGTTTGATTTTCATTGTTTCTTTCCTCCCTCATATAGAATTTTTTATATAATAGCATGCCGAGTGTGTTTGTCAAGATGTAAAAAATGATTGTTTAAAGTAAAGTAGGTATACGAAGGTTTTGTGACTGATACTGACTAAACCGGTCGGATGCTGGTATATGCAATACCTTTTCTCGGTTCAGCCATACAGTCGGCAACAGCATCCCGCCAGGTTTTGTAGTGCGCGGTATCCTTGTGGGCTGCAGCCGAATCCTTTGAATCATACGCCTCGTATAGAATGAACCTTGTCGGGTCCTCGATGCTCTGAAGAATGTCAAACCGTCTGTTCCCCGGTTCTTTTACCGAGCCTTCGTGATTTATGATAGAGGCATCGATGAAGTCCTGAATATGATCCTTTTTGACATGAACCATGACTGTTGTAACGTACATATCGGCCTCCTATACCTTCTCTGAGATTTTACCCTGTTTCACGGTATTGATAAAAATAATCCCTCCAAGTATGAATGCCCCGCCCACCCAGAACAGCCAGGAGAAGGACTCTTTGAGAATGATCATTGAGAGTATAACCGCAAATACAGGGGTAAGATAGATGTATATTGCCACCTGGGATGCCCTTACTCGTTTCAAGCAGGCAAACCACAACGGATAGGCAACACCTATCATTGTCAGCCCAAGAAATATCATCAGTAATAACGCATCGGTCCCCGCAGAAACGATTTCATCGTAGCCGACTGTAAAAGCCGTTAGAATATTGAGAAGAACAGCGCCCGATAGAAGTGCAAGTGAAGCAACTGTAAGCGGGTCGTTTCGCATAAGTACTTTTTTACCGAGAACCGAATAGAAGGAAAACGACAGAGCTGCAAGTATCGAGAATCCGCAGCCTAAAACATCGATCGTTTTTGAAAGTACGAACCCTCTGTTGAACGTTACGAAAATGACACCGGTAAATGCTACTGCAATGCCGAAGACGGTGGCTATTTTAATTTTTTCAGAAAGGAACAGGCCTGCAAGCAGGGTAATGAAAACAACATTGGTTGAAACAAGCACGGCATTCATCGATGCAGGAATTCTGGCAAGAGCGCTGAATGTGAGTATCTGGTAAAAAAAGAAACCGAAAACACCGAGGCCAAGCGAAATTAAAAGATCCCTCGCATTAATTTTGATATAGTCTTTGATTTTGCCTGTGCTAGTCATGAAAACAAGTACGCCCAATAAACCCGATGCAAGCGTCACAGCGCCGAGCTGGAATGGATGGACCTTTGTTACGAGTACCCTGCCTGCCGGATGTCCGAAGGCCCAGAACAGGGAAGCGATTACCATCAGGAAATGCTCGATGCGAAGCTTATTTTTCATACACCCTCTATGCGTTATGGATGGACGCTTACCTATCATACGACGAAGTTTGATCTATCAAAAACAGAAAAAAGCGCTCTTCCACATTATGTGCGGTCAGGTAGAAAATGCGGCCGGCAAGATGGCGCTGTTTTTTCATGAGCATATTGATGAAATCGTTCCGAAACTTCTCGTTTATAAGAAAGCAGTGTACCTGATGTTTCGGCAGAAGAATCACCATGCTGTCGGCGAGCGCGACGGCGCTTGCCTAATGGTTTTTACCTATAGAATGCAATGATAGGTAATTGTAACATAATAAGTCAATTGAGTACAAAAATTCTGGTAAAAAAACCAGAATTTTAATGGATAAAACCATAATTTTCTTGACGCTGATCAACGTATTTATAAAAGAGTAGAACTATATCTTAAGTATAATCATTGATGCAATACCAGTGTATCACTAATGTGTCTATAGCAGTATGTTATGCAAAGCGAAGCCGAAGTGAAGTCGAAGCGAAGCGAGGTATAACAAATGCCTGCGGAAGTGCTTGTTCTTCAGGGAATGGTCGACTATCAAAAGGGGACGGTCGTAAGTAAAACAGTGATTAATAAGAAAATAGGTACCGTCACACTGTTTGCATGATCCGCTCCTGATTGCACGACCGCTTTATTATTTTTTGTGATGCCTATAGTAATTTATCTTGTGATTTTATAGGCAATAGGTGAGTACCGTATGTCGAGAATATCAAACCGACACGCCGGTTCTCGCAGCCTCACAGCGGTTCGATCTTCTGTACGATCGGCCACAGGGTAACGTCCTGTACGTTAAGGTGGGAGGGCAGCGCGCATATGGTTGCGATGAGGTCTCCCAGTTCAGCGGGTTTAATTGTTTTTGCCTTTATTTTAGAATCAAAACCATTGAGATGTGCCGAAGCAAGAAAGTTTGTTGCGCCCCATGAGGGAATGACCGTTGTCACACGAATGCCATACTCTCTGAGTTCCGTGTACAGACAGTTTGAAAACTGAACAAGCCCCGCCTTTGCCGCGGAGTACACCGACCATGCAGGCCAGGCCTGCCGTACGCAGACACTTGAAATGTTTACTAGGGATACATCCTGTCAAGGACTTTCCCCAGGGGAACACGCCACATTTAAATATACAGAGTTTTTTACTTAAGGTGGCACAAATCCTGAGGTTTATGCTGAATTCTTATTTTTATTTAAAGAGCTGTCCGCCATACGGTAAATCCTAAAACTGCACCTTTACGTTGCAGAAGAGTGCATCATTATTTTTCAGGTTTGCAAACAGGGAGTTCCCTTTCCCGTGGATGATGTAGCTTCCGATATCGAACTCCAGGTTGTCGACCGGATGGAACTCGACCTCCGGGATATATGCAAAACCGTAGCTGTCCGATATACTGCTCCATTCATGCACACTGAACACGACGGTGCAGGGCATGACCTTGAGTTTGTCGCTGAAAAAGCTCTTTTCAGTTCTTGTTATAATATAGTCATTCAGCTGGTTTTTGCCTGTCTCATGATCGAATCCATGGATGAACTGAAAATTAGTGTACACGCCGGAGCCGAATGTGTAGTCAGCGCCGATCACATAACGGAAATAGGGTGATGAGGACTGTTCGCTAACAGGGTTTTGCCCCAGGTATGCGTCGGTTGTATAATCCTCCGGTATGAAGTAGCCCGCTTCTCCCCAGATACCGATGTCTGAAATGCTTCCTGAACAGTCGAGTCCGGCCACCTGTACCCGCGGGAAGAACGATTCAGAAGATTCCACCCAACCCAGCAGGTTGAGGGTGATTTTGTTAATAGCGGGAATGGAGTACCGGCCGTAGTAGTAACTTGCCGAGAAATCGTAGTTGAACATCTGCCAGTTGAGCCGCAGTCCCAACTGAGATGATTCGCCGAGTGCCTGATCAGGAAGCTCGAGGGTGTTCTGCCCGAGGCTTATACCTGCCATTTCTTCAAAGTTCTCCGCCAGCAGTGCAGGAGTGAATAAAGGAGAGTATATCGCTGTAATGTTGAAAACTCCCAGGTAGAGGTTGGCAGAAACAGCATCGATACCGAGTCGTTCTCCGAAATCAAAGAGGTTTGACAAGTCGAGTGGACATAGATTCGTCGTCGGATTAATTCGGTCACCGGTTCCCCAGACAACGATCTGTTTCCCGATTCTCACATCCATGGCAGGAATGAGAAACTCGTAGACATCGACATAGGCTTCTTTCAACTGCAGCGAATAGGGAGAGACCTGCTCGATGTCCTGAAGTCCGGATGCATCGAACATATTGACCAGGCCCGACACCGCCAACTCCGGGCTTGCCAGAAGATGGTATTTGTCGGTTGCGTACTCGAATGTAATGGACAGAGTGTTCAGGTTTCTTTGCAGGTCGCCGCCATTAAATTGAAACTCGTTTTCGGTCTCGATGCTCCCGCCTACTGAAACTCCAGCATACAGGGTCGATCCTGACGGGACTGATCCTGTAAAAAATATCGCGAACGCTACGATATAAAAACACACCCGCACATAAACTATCGATATTGTCTTCATTATTTCCTCCTATCGCGTTCTCATCAGGTATCTTTTTGTGAAAACATCGTCTGTAAGGCCGACATCGAACTCTATCCTGTCCATGATACTTGTAGTCGAGTGGTTCTTTCGGAGATCCGTTGCCACAAGCTTTTTTGCAACCCAGTAGCCCTTCACTTTGACAATATCCGTTCTCTCGATTGTTTTGATCAGGATGCCGGATACATCATAGTACTTGACAAGGGTTGGGTAGAAATTGTCTTTTCGGTATAGAACGATGAGGTGCGAGTAGTCTTTTCCATCTGTATTGCCGGGTGTAAGTTTCAGCTTGTATGTACTGTCATCCTCTCCAATTTTTTCAACGCTGTGCGCCTTTGCTAGCTCGAACTCACTGAGGTCCTCATACGTCATGTCAGTACCTGCAAAGTTCTGGTTTTTCACATGGGATGCGATCTGCCGTATCTTGTGATAGGCCGGGAGGTACAGGTACATAACATCGTCTGGCAGCGCGAGAAACCCGATACCACGCTGATCGGCCGGAGAAAGAAACCGGATGAGCCTCTTCTGGGCGCCCATCTGGAAAATCTCCGAGGTTCTCCTGTTTTCATTTCCATTCTTGTCCCGGAGTATCATCGTGGTGAGGATATGGGCATCTTCCGGTGCGTTTACAACCGCATCACCCTTCTGCGCGATTTCCAGGACGGTCAGGGCAAACAGATTGCTTGCCGTTATAGCTGAAATGAGCAGTACTGTTAGAAAGAAAAACTTTTTCATGTGATTCTCCTTATTCCTTATGAAACCGATTTTTTTCTTTTAGAGTTGCCGTCGAACCTGACGAATTTTCGAAGCAGCAGTATGAGGGATGGCAGGTATATGAGCGCGGCGAAGGCGCTTAAAATCATGAGAACCCCGATCATCCATCCCTCCCTCTTGATGGGAACGAACTGTCCTGCAACGAGCACAAAAAATCCGAGTGCGACCATAAGTGCATTGATTACTATTGCAATTCCCGTCGAACCGAGCGTATTTTCCAGGCTGGATTTGGCATCACTATGTTTCTTGAACTCCGATTTGAAACGGGATGCAAAATGTATGGAGTAATCTATGCCCACGCCTATTAAAATGCTCCCAGCGAGCATTGTCGCATAGTCGAGGGGAATACGGGTGTACCCCATGATTGCGAAGTTGATGAGAATCACAAGCACGATGGGGGAGAGCACGACGAGCCCGGTTTTCATCGATTTGAACTGAAGCGAAAGAAGCAGCCACACAACGACTATCGCAATGATGATACTCTGAACCTGGCTTTTAATAAGGCTGTTGTTGAGTCGCTCGGAGATCATGAACATGCCGGTAAGCCGTGCGTTCATGCGTATATCTTTCATCGGATTCGGCTGCATCGCCTTGCTCTCGGAAAAAGAAGAAGGGATTTCAAAGCTGCTCAGGTTAAGAACCCAGAGGTCGTCTTCGATCTTTTTTCTGAGAATTTGGTCGTGCCTGTACCGGGCAAAGAGCGTTTTCATCAGATTGTCTGCAAACTCTCTGGTCCTTGATTCGTCTTGCGCCTTTTTTATTTTTGCGTATACGAACTCACCGGTTTTCGGGAGAGATTGAGGGTCATCGGCCCAGTACCGCGTGGGGATCACTTTTTTCATGATCGCATTGATATCGTTTTTCTCCGCACCGCTTTTTTCGGCGTATGTGATAAGGCTTTGTACGGTTTTTTCTATGTCCCTGGCATTATCGATATAGATTTCCGATTCCTCTTCAAAGAAGGTTAAAAGCTCCTCTTCCAGGGCCTTTTTATCGGTTTTTTGAAGAAGGGTTTCTGCCGGCTGCTTCGGATTTAGAATGATTTTTTCGGTAATTGTCTTTCTGATATCGGATATATCAGGAGCAGTTTCTGGATAGAATTTTTTAATATCGTAGTATAAAGCTCTTGCTGTAAAATCAGCAAGCCAGGCACGGGCCAATTCAGTGCGGGACAGATCGGAATCATCGATCGAATAGGGTGTAAACTTTTGATTTACATAGGTGTCGATATACACCCTGAGGGCTCGCAGTACCTTTTTTCGAATCCTGCTGTCTTCAGTTCCGAAAGTGGCCTGAACCACGGCCTCGGAATAGTCATTTCAAACGAGCTGATTCATAGTCTCATCGCCTTCGAGGAGGAAGAGGAGATTTGCCACCTGGACCCCGGTTTCAGGGATGGTTTTGTGGCCGGTCATTATTTCGTTCATACGCACAATCAAATCTGCAAGGGATTGGGTGTTGCTCACATAGGGGAGCTGCTCGAGGAATTTTTCAAGCATGTACATTTTCTGGAGCACGTCGGGATTTTTTATATCCCCGTCTATTACGAGCTGTATTGATGAAGAACCGCCGAAATCCTCTTTTATGACTGCATCCGCCTTCTTTATCTCGGATTTTTCCGGGAAGTAGCTTATCATGTCTGTTTCCGCGTGTATGCGGGGAATGATTGCCGCAGATAAAACGGCAACACAGAGGCTCAAAAGGAGAATAAGCCTGTATCTATGAAATACGAACAGTGCTATGGCATTCATTCCCGTTTTGAAGATGTGTTTTTTGCCGGAGGCTACGCCTCCTACCTTTACTTTGAGATAGGAGAGCAGGGCGGGAAGAAAGGTGAGGGAGAGACCCATCGCAATGACAACGCCGAATGCTGTAAAGATGCCGAACTGGCTGATTGCGGTGAGATAGGCACCGGTAAACGAGAGAAAGCCGGCCACCGTGGTAAGAGCGGTGAGGAGTATGGGAATACCGATGTGTGATAGTGATTTCTGGATGTCCTTTGATCTGAAATGGTCATCCGATGTATCCTCGTAGTACCGCGCTAAAAAATGTATGCCGTATGCTGTTCCCAGTCCGAGCAGTATTACCGGAATAGCGTTCGATATCATGGACAGGGGTGTGCCTGTATAGCCCATCAGGCCCAGTGTCCAGATTACGGCGATAACTACGATAAGCAGAGGGAGAACAACGCCGCGTATCGTCCTGAAGCTAAAAAAAAGTACCGCAATGATGATGAGAACGGTAATTGGGATGAGAGTTTTCAGGTCGTCCAGTATGAATTTCCCAATTTCGAGCATTTCCACAGGAAAGCCGCTGTAGAAAACCTTGTAATCGCCCCTGAGCCGTTCGGTTATCTCCTTTATATTCTGTGTCGCAATCGCTTTATCGGCCTCCGGCTTGAGTCTGCAGATGATGATGGTTGTCGTCCCGTCTTTTGAAACGATCTTGCCATGGTAGATATCTTTGGATAGAATGTACTCCCGGAGAGACCTGAGTTCGTCTGCACCGGTTGGAATATTATTCGGATCGATCAGCTTTCCGACCTCGAGTCCCATTGCAGTTTCTTTTATGTCGATTATATTCACAAGGCTTGTTATACTGGATACACCGTCTATCTTCTTATACTCTTCAGAGAGTTCTTTTAAAAGATTCAATGCATCAGCAGAGATGATGTTTTCTGCTCTTAGGGCCACATACACCATGTGGTTTCCGCCGTACTCTTCTCCGATCCTGTTGAAAAGCACCATGACAGAGTCGTCAGGTTTCAAATACGAGGTGATGTCACTGTTTATCTCGAGTTTGGTCATCCCGTATGCAAAAAAAACGGTTACCGATGCGACCGTCACGATAATAAAGAATCGAAGCCGCAATACAGCTTCGGAAAATCGTTTCATTCCACAACCTCTTGCTGCCTACTGAAGTGAATGAATCATAAAAGAGAGCATCTGTCCGATAAGATCGCTTGGCTCATACTTTCTCTGCTGATTGAAAATCTTTCCCATCACCGACAGCCTCTGCAGGAGACTCGTGACAATGTTGGCATACAGGATTGCCGTTTTCTCGACGTTTATACCGCTTCTCATCGACC
>CAZGJW010000042.1:0-21500 GCA_964525675.1 uncultured Spirochaetota bacterium | reverse complement strand
TTGTTTCTTCGGTTAATCCACAAAAAACGAAACAATTCATGTTTGGTCTCTATAGCTCATTAAACTATTTGAGTGAAAAAACCATTCTTGAAAAACAGGTAATACTGTTTAATTTCGATCTCGATGAGAGACGTTACTACTTCACCGCTTCACAGGAAGGAAATATAGAGGGGGAGGTGAAAGATCGCTACCTTGTACCTTCATCCTTTCCCCCTCATCTTGAGGTCGAGAGTGTCCGGCTTGTACCCGGTGATGTGATATACGACGGCAGTATTGCCGTTCCGTTTACGCCGAACGGTATGCTCTACTCATTTGAGATACGAGTCAGCGAGGGAGATGATCGATATATCATTCTTACCGGTAATGCTATGAACAACAGGATGCAGCTTCTCAGAGAACATAATGATCAGCTTGAGAAGATGCGTTAAACGTACGTTTAGAGTGATGCGATCGTTTCGATCGCCACCCTGATGTCATCCTTACCGAATACGGCAGTTCCTGCAACCAGAATATTCACACCGGTTTTGAGAATATTACCCGCTGTTTCGAGGTTAACACCGCCGTCCACCGCAATATCGTAGGGCAATCGGTTTTTTACACGAAACTCGTGCGCCTCTTTCATTTTTTTAAGGGTTTCAACCATAAATTTCTGCCCGCCGAATCCGGGGTTGACACCGAGGATAAGCAGGTGGTCGGTATGCGGAAGATAGTCTTTGATGTGTGATAGGGGGCGTGAGGGGTTAATCGCTATTCCCGTTTTGATTCCGTTGTTTTTTATCTTTTCAATAAGCATACCGACGTCACCGACGGCATCTTCCTGAAAGACGATATAATCGGGATGTACACGTATGAAATCATCCACCCGTTTCTCGGTATTCGATATCATGAGATGAGCCATCAACGGAATACGCACTCTTTTCTTTAAAGCCGGTATGAGATCGATACCGAAGCTGAGATTGGGTACGTAATGACCATCCATATAGTCAAGGTGAAGTGAACCGGCGCCCCCTGCTTCGGCCTGTAAGGCAGCATCGGCTAGATACCCGTAATCTGCAGCAAGAAGTGAAGGGCTGATAGACCGTTTGTATTTCATAACGCCTCCTTAAGGTACGTGCATGTGTCTAATAGTCGAATTTAAGGTAAAGTGGCCTACGTCCCTGGCGGGATACATCCCCCCGGGACCGAGTATCACCGATAACTTATTTGAAGTTGCTTAGAAGAAGCAACTAAATCTGGATGAAACCGTAAATTGTTCTCGCAAGAATTTTGTATCTGTTGTATAAAGATATTAATAACAAAACGTGCTGGCCGTCGTGGTTGCTCTTATCCCACATCTTAAGACCCCGGGAAATATTTCTATTGTACCCTAACGGCGTGCATACCCGCTTATATCAAAAAGTGACGTAAATCCCCCTGGGGGATGTCCTTGACAGGATATGTCACTTCGCGGCCGATCCCTGGCAGGACTGGGTATCAAACAGTAACTTGTTCGAAGTTACTTAGAAAAGATTTATTGAAAATAGTACTAACCGGGCGGTTTGTCCATAATTTGTTACCGGTCTTCATAGATTTTGTTATTTTTGTAATAGAATAAAAATGTATCGGAGAAAATACAAATGGTGATAAATGAGAATTCGAAACGTAAAGTTATTCCAATTGCCAGTGGAAAGGGGGGAGTTGGGAAAACGGTTATTGCTGCGAATCTTTCCGTTGATCTGGCTGCCGCTGGAAAAAAAACCCTGGCCGTTGATCTTGATCTTGGAGGTTCAAACCTCCATACGGTACTCGGTATTAAAAACCTCAACCCGGGCCTCGGCAACTTTTTATCGGACAGTGCCGTTAATTTTGACGACATAGTATGCCCAACCCCCTATGAGAACCTGAGCTTAATCTCCGGAGATGTGCTGGTTCCCGGTCTGGCGGATATACCATTTTCTCAGAAGAAGAGGGTGTTGAACAGCATTTTAAGTCTTGATGTTGATTATATAATTCTCGATCTGGGATCGGGAAGCAATTTCCATGTACTCGACTATTTCCTCATTTCCAATTCAGGTATGCTCGTCGTGAGAAATCAAAAAACATCTATTGTCAATATGTATGCATTTGTTAAAAATCTCGTTTTTCGTTTTTTGCAGCGGGCGTTTGTGTCACACAGGGAAATTACGAAATATTTAAAGAATGTCCTGCATACCCATAAGACCAATGCAGTTCCGCCGGTGGGTGAGATTATTGAAAAGATGAAACATATCGACCGGGCTCTCGGCCAAAAGGCGCACGTATATATTGATGCACTGCATCCTAAAATTATCGTCAACAAATCATCAATCCCCGAAGACATCGATATGATAGCAAAAGTAAGAGACCTGATCAAAAAGGATCTTGAAATCGATATTGAATGCATGGGTGTGATATTCAACGATGCAGCCGTTGATGAATCCCTGGCCGCATCTGTACCGCTCGCGCTTTTTCGTCCTGATTCGGTTGCAGCCGTTCAAATTGCCAGAATATCGCAGAAAATTCTTCAGTCCGAGAAATATCCTGAAATGCCGCTCGAACTGGACTACTATGCAGACAGTTATGAGCTCGCATCGATTGAGGCCATGAATGATTACGAAGCGGTGCAGACTGAGGACACGCGTGAAGAGGGGGTTGATGCCGGAGAAATGCTCGCCATAATAAGCACCCAGCAAAAGAGGATAAAAGAGCTTCAGGGAACCGTCCGCATGCTTACCATGCGGAACCGGTAATGACAGGTCGGTTCGGGGCGCAAACGCGACTGCTTTAGTCAGCACGACATTTCAGTGTACCCGGGTTATTCAATCTTGAAATCGATGAAGTATTGGAATATGCTTCGAATAAACCCGGCTGTTTTTTCCGCATCGATTTTTGGAACATTCGCGTCCTTCCAGAGTGTGTCTGAAAATATTTTTTCCATGACATCGAGCAGGTCATCAGTATCATGTATAATGTAGGAGAAGTTATCGCCCATCGATTTTATGATGGTAAATGAAGTGTAGGTGATAACCGGCTTCTTTCCCACCATGATTCTGTCCTGCCGTTTCGATGTGAAGTGTTCAACCTCATTGAAGCGATACGGAATACTGTGGAACTGGTCGCGCAGAGAGGGTTCGGTGTACTTTTTCGGATAGTTGGCAGGCTCGACAAGAACGAAAAGCTTTTTCCCATCAGCCTGAAAAGTAAGGTTACCGTCTGAAGGGTAGATATCCTTCACATTGTTGTATGATGTAACCTCGTATTTGGAATATGTTGAATTGGGATCAAAGAATGAGGAGAGTATGTACCCCCCCTCTACCGGGAGTTCTCCATTGTAATATGCCTTGAAAAGCTCTTTTACCACTGCCATCTTCTGCTCCTTTCCGGTCTTTGGATTATCTGCTGTGGCTGTATGGACACGATACTATACTTGAACCATCCCGGTTTTATAGGTATAGGTAAAAAATCTGTATGTTGGCGGAATGGTATACTTTCATTATAAAGCAGCCGGAGCGACACTTCAAATTTATTTGACTCCCAGTCAATTCGAACCCATAATTACTAGCGTAGCCTCTGATGGTAATTGAACTTTATATAAAAATGAGATAGCCGTACTTTTCTAAAGATTTCCGCGCTTCACGCGGGAGATAATAAGGAATTGTTACATGGAATTGGATCGTGCGCTCAGACTCCTTAAGCTTTCCCCCGACTGTAATGTCGAGAACCTTAACGAATCTTTCAGGAAACTTGCGAAAACCTATCATCCGGACTCAAACAAGGGTCGTGAGTCATGGGCACACAAGATTATGACCGATCTGAATCTTGCCTACGAAACAGTCGTCGATTATCTAACCTTAGAGCGCCCTGTTCAGGGGTACACTGAAACAGAAACAGCGTCCCGCCAGGTGCGATTCCAGGCTTTTTTCAACAGGGCGGTCAATCTTGTGCTGGATGGTATATATACCTACTATCAATACGGGCTTGAGAATGTAATGCTTCGAAATGAAGGTGTGCGGAAGTTTCGGTACAGAGACTGTCTTCGTTACATGGAAAAGGGTATTGAAAGCCTTGAAATGTTGAAAATATATGCCCTCTCCGAACCGAGAAGGGTGCGGCTTGAGGTGTTTATCAGTTTTTCACGGGCATTCTATCAGAATGCCCTTATTGATGCGTATTTCTCCCCTGTCGGGGCCGGGGCTGACATCACCGCGCAGCGACACTACCGAAACGGAAGTGAACATCTCGACTATGCAATCAAGGATGCGCTGTTCGGCGACGAACTGATACAGGTGAGAAAGGGAACGTATGCCGATAGGATGTTCCTCGGCAGGAAGGAACTCATGGCCGTTGTAACAAAGTATACGGGAAGCATCTGTATAGCGGAGACTTTGATCAAGCTGCACCTCCTCACGGTGTTTACCCGGGTTGTGCAGATCCTCCATCAAATGCGGTTTTAACATATCGGCCGGGGAAGATGTATGTCAGTACAACGGTTCCGTAGACGGATATTTTGTCTCATACAGAAGGGCAGGAAAGCTAAACGCGTATATCCTGTTAATATTAATGGAGCAGGTTTTCTCGGCTGTTTAAGATGAAGAGTGGGATGGAAACGATGCCGGCCCGCTTTCTATGAAGCCGGTTTCTCCGGCAGTTCAAGCTGAGCGATAGCAAGTTTTGCTATAGGTATGCCGTAGGGTGAACAGGATACGTAATTCAGGCCCGCTTCTTTCACAAATGGAATATTCTGCGGTTCAGCACCGTGCTCACCGCAAAGCCCCATGACGATATCCGGCCGGGTGAGCCTGCCTCTCTGCGCAGCAAGGCCGATGAGCTCTTTCACCTGTTCTCCAAGCACCTTGAACGGGTTATACTCGAGAAGGTCGAATTCGTTGTAATCCGAGAAGAAGTTGTTGAAATCATCCCTGGAAAGGCCGTTCGTCGTCTGCGTAAGGTCGTTTGTGCCAAAGCTGAAGAATTCGGCGTACCGGGCGATTTTATCCGCCTGCAGAGCTGCGGCCGGAAGCTCGATCATCGTTCCTACCTTGTAGTCGATCGGGTCACTCTTGAATGACTTGCGTACCTCAAGCTCGATATCGCGAATTCCGCGTATCGCCTTTCCTTCGATTTTCTTTCCGTTTCGTATTGTCTTGATTTCGGTTGCGCTCATAACGAGAGGTATCATTATTTCGGGTCTGATGTCGACGCCTTCCTTTTTAAGGCTGTACGCGGCTTCAAAAATTGCCTGGGCCTGCATGTTGTATATCTCCGGATAGGAGATTGCGATACGGATGCCCCGGTGACCGAGCATGGGATTGAACTCATTCAGCATGCTCGCTCGCCTCCGTATTTCGTTTTCTGTTAGTTTCGGATAGCGCTTTCGCATGTAGGTGATAAATTTAGACATGCTCTCCTTGGTGTGAGGCAGGAATTCGTGAAGTGGAGCATCTAGTAGCCGTATCGTTACCGGTAATCCTTCCATTATTTTTAAGAGCTTGTAAAAGTCGGCGACCTGCATTTCTTTCAGCTGGGCCAACGCTTTTTCTCGTTCCTGTTTTGTACCTGCGATAATCATCGCCCTGAAGGTATCGATGCGCTTCTCGTGGAAGAACATATGCTCTGTTCTGCAGAGCCCGATGCCCCGGGCATTGAACATCTTTGCAAGCTCGGCATCCTTCGGCTGGTCCGCGTTTGCGTGAACATCAAAATCACCGAGATTTCTCTGCACAATCTCCATGAATTCAAGAAGTCCGCTGCCCTCGGGAGAAGGCTGGATAAGACCGACCTTCCCAAAATAGATTTCAGGGGTTTCATAGTAGGGGACATTTAATGCGATATAGGAGCCCTCTTTCACCGTTCTGTTTCCGATTTTCATGGCGCCCTTGTCGAACTTGATTCCGGGATACACGAGTGCTATCTTGCCGAGACTTCTTGCGACGACAGGGGCATGTGAGGCAAATCCACCTTCTGAAGAAATAACACCGGTTGCCACCTCAATGGCTTTTACATCTTCGGCAAAGGTCGCTGGCATCGCGAGTATGAAGTTCTTGTCATCACCGGACTGCACGGCCCACTTGTACGCTTTGAGCAGCTTTTCAGTGTTGAAATAGACCTTCCCAACCGCAGCGCCTACTGCCCCTGCAATACCCCCCTCTACGCGAGGAAGTTTTGCAACGCTTTCTATATCAAGCACCGGATGCAGTATCTCAGCCAACCTTCCCGGTTTGATTGTCCCGATGACATACGCATCATCTACTTCTTTTCTCCCTCTGAGGTCGAGCAGGGTTTTAATATCCGCCTGAGTTGATTTATTGGGTACCGGCACCTGATCGATTACCCAGAATTTCCCGTTTTCTACGGTAAACCGTATCTGCCGTATTTCTTTGAAGTGATTTTCCAGATTCAGTGCGATTTTTTTGAGCTCCTTCAGGTAACTCTCGTGCATTTTGAGAATCGGTTTGCCTCTGGTTTCGGTTGCGTCGAACGCATTGATAAAGAATTTTCCGCTGATTTCGCTTTCTCCGGTGACGATATTCCGTGTGTAGTAGCTTCCGAAATAACTTTCCTCGCCGTAATTTCCGAATGTCATCGCCTGGATAAGAACGGCGGAATCAATATTGCTCGAACTGTACTGGAAAAATTTGTTGTAAAGTTCAATGATAAAACAGAGCTGGTCGTATGCATTTGAAAATATTTCTTTCGGATACAGAGATTTGTTTTCTTCCAGTGCCTCTTTTACCTTCTGCTGTTTTTTCGCCTCGGTGAGGAGTTTGAAAAAGGTATCCAGCTTTTTTGCCCGTGCGGTGTCTATATCACACAGTTTTTCGAATTCGATCATCTTTCTGAACACGTTTCTGTACTCGTGGTAGGCGAACTCTTCACCGACAAAGGTGGCAAAACCACCGACGGTTTTTTCACAGAGCCCAATATTGTGGATTGAAAAGGCATTAACCATATTGAGCATGGGGCTCTCAACTATCTTTATGAGAAGAGGGTTTTTTTCATCGTTGTACTTCTTTCCAAGCAGCCGTTCGACCTTGGATATAGGCTCAATAAAGAATTTCTTTGCCCCGGCCCGGTCCTTTACAAGTTCCCCAACTGTCTCATTGGGAATCATGAACCCGGGTAGTATCGGAGCCTCAAGGGATGCAAGCTCCATCAGCCGTTTGCCCCGAACTCCGACAACCTCCTGTATCTCCGGGGTATCGAAATATTCGGTGCTGCTGAATGAGTGGTATTTTTTCATTTTTCTCCTCACTGTTTCTTCTTGCATCGGTATGCAGAAATAAATAGGCAGGTGAACTTCCAAACTTAAAAGGTTCAAATCGATCGGGCTCGCTGATAATTGTTTTTCTTATGCAACTACACGGCCAGCCCATTCTGACGGCCTAAGGCCGGAAGAACACTTGCCTAATGATTTTTACCTATAGAATGCATACCTACAGCATGTAATAATAGGTCATTGTAACAAAATAAGTCAGTTGAGCGTAAAAATACTCGTTCAAGAAACCAGAATCTTATATGGAGAAAACCATACCTCTCAGAATAAATCGAGTACTTCTCCGATTCCTCCCCGCAGGAACACTTCGAACCGCGGGCTTGCGCCTTCAAAGAGATATCTCTGTAATTTTGAGACTGCAGTGATGTTTTCACCAGCTACACTGAAAAAAATCAGCCCGCCGTGCTTGACCTTTCCCCATTTGAACAGTGCATTTATATCGTTGATACGTTCATTCTCGTACCAGATGAGAACGTCGAGTCCCTTATACCTGGTTTTAAAACTCTCAACGATCTTCTTCCATGCCTCAACGTTTCCGTTGTGGAAGAGTTCGTTCGTCACCTGCACCGAGTAACGGGGAGTGACCCTTCTCTTGCCTGCGACTGCGGCTGGCGGGGCTTCCGGAGGGGGTGCTGCTGCCTGTACCGGAGCCCGTTCCACCCTCTCTTTCCCCACATACTCTTTTTTCGGCTTCACTTTTTTTCCGTAGAGTATGCTCACGAAGTCGGCGATTGCATTGTTCAGTACATTTCTTTCCACTTCTCCCTCAACGGGCCCGCAATATATCACTGCAAGCTCATCCCTGATAAGCGGGAGAACTTCCGTCCAGTGAGCGCTGTTTTTCGGATTGATTGCATAAACGCCCGCCTGAGGGTGAAAGTATGCAAGAACGATGTGGAGCCCGCTCCATTCGGAAACAGAATCGACTATGTGGTCTATTTTCTCGATGGAATCGAGAAAATTGTGAGACTTATAGGCAAAGGCGAATTTGTCGACAAGAAGCGCGCTCAATATGGTCTTCACCTGAAAACGCTTTATAGCGCCGGAGTCGAGCGATTCATTGATAAGGTTTGCGATGTTTTGACCTTCACCAACTTCGCCCACGTAGCTTGTTACATTTTTAAAATGGCGCAGAGCAGTGTTGAAACCTGCTCTGCTTGCCAGTATGTTCAGTTCATTTTCCATGTTACAACTCTTTCAGGTCGTCGAGGTCTGATTTTTTCTTCTTCGGAGGTGTGACATTGGCTCTGCCTTTAACACCGGCGGATGAGCTTGACTTTCCGCTCGGGCCTTGACCGACGCCCATGTAGCTTTCCGACAGTGTCTGGCTTTCCTCGATATCTTCTGGCGCCGCAAAGCTCTGCGCAATGTCTTCCCGCAACGTGGATCTTCTGCGCTTGAATGAGGCAAATGCAGCATCCTGGAAGCCCTTGGAGATACCGTGCAGGAATTCATTGAGCACATTGGCCATACCGTTCAGAGTGAACTTTTTCCTCTTTATGCTCGTTATATCCATATCGAGGATGAGTCCTGGCTGAATATGGTACGGGTTGATCAAATAATCGAATGCATCGAACTCATTGATGAGGAAGTTGTTTCTGTCTTCGAGAAGTATACGCATTCGTGGGTTCTTATACCCGTAGATGAGCTTAATCTTGTCGAGATTTTTCCTGAGCATCTTCTTCAGCAGTGTCTTTTCGTACAGATAGGTCTGGTTGAGTTTCTCGACATCCGTGTCCCCGGCCTTGATGTACATGATCTCATTCCACGTCTTTTTCATGTCCTCGTACAGCGGGTCTCCGGTTACGGCCTTGATCTTTCGTTTTATCTTGTTCTTGACCTTCTTGGCGATATCATCGAAGTCGTTGACCCTCCAGAAGGACTTGTTGTTTTGATACACGATTTCCGTAACATCGTACAGGTGCTCGATTTCATTCTTGTACGCGGCAAACTGCTGGTCATATGCTTCGCGGTCTTTGAGAAGCTGCGCCTGATCGAAGTACTTGAGCCGCATGGTGTAGCGCTCGTCCGGGAGATTGATTGGATCAGTATCTTCATACTCTCTCAGAATCATCTCCCTGGCATTCTTCAGGTTTTCGATGTACTGGTATCCCATTTTGCTCGTATCGAGGATAGAGGTGATCGAGTTTATCGCCGTATTGAACCCCCTGTTTCTGATGTTTTCCATATCGACGATTTTTTTCAGGCTTTCACGGATATTCAGCTGATCGAAATCTTTAAGATCGATTTCGGCGCGAAGTCCCTCGATTTTGTCTACCAGGTTCTTTGCAAGAAATGTGTATCTCTTTGATTTCTCATCTTCCTTTTCATCATCCGTGAAATTGGGAACTCTCTTCATCTTCTCGAACATCACTTCTCCATCGGAGAGCTCTTCCCTGCCTTCATCGACAAGCTGGGCCTTGAACCTCTCGATCTCGCGATCGATAAGATCGATGATGGTTCTTGAAATCTGGTCTTTGATGAGGTATTCGACGGTTGCCTGGTAGTGGAAGATCGGGCTGATGAGCTCGGCATCGAGAATGTTGATGGACAGCTTCACATCCGTAACCGTTTTCGGTTTGTGGGAATTGTCCTTGAAAGAACATTTAACGATCGAGTAGGCGTTTTCACCTCTGATAAATGCGCCGACATCCACTTTCTGACGGAGCAGTGAATTGGTGTCGTTTTCAAGATCGTTGAGGCCTCTCTGAATATGGCCCTGTAGGTGTCCGTACATATTTACGATCGATTTTTCGATCTCACCGGTATTGAACTTGTCGGCACCGCCGATCTGATCGAGCATTTCGGCGATTTCCTTGGGTGTGTAGCGGGACAGAACTTTGGACTCTTCCTTGTCCACGAAATTCCGAACCTTCTTCACCATCTCATCTTCAGTCGTGGTGATGTATCGGTTGAACATGTTCTGATAGTTCTGGTTGAAGTAGTTATAGAGTTTCTGTTTGATTCCGCCCATTACTTCGAGCTCTTCAAGCACCTCTTTTGGAAGCCTGATCCGAAGTTCCTTTAATATCTTTTCGGTCTCTTCCTCTATAGAACGCTGCATCTCTTCGTTTTGAACTCTGCCCTCCTGCGCGAGGCTGTTTCGTGAACCAACTGCGGAGGGCCGGGTCGGGTGAAAGACATTTGGGCTTCTTGGTAAATCTGCGGCCATTTTATTCTCCTTTCTGATTGATTTCTTCAATCCTGTCAAAGTTAAATATAAGAAACTTTAAATCTTTTTTCTCCTCCTGTAAAGTGAAATTTTTCCCCATGTATGGATCTAGTGATAAAATAATTTGAAATATATTATTATATCGAAGAATAATTTACTGTTCCCCCAGTAATTTTGCAATTTTTTTATCGATTTCCCTGGAGAAGTTTTCGCTGTACGATCGCTTTTTGAGAGATTCAAGCTCTCGTTTGAGTGTTTCTCTGTCATGGGTTCTGGTGTCTGGAGCATCGATCTCTTCCGATATGCGGACATATGTCGGCCAATCGGCCTCGAGTGTTTTTTTAATAAAGAGGTGCGCCATATCCCACATTGTGTCGCCTTTGACGACCGTATATTGTGTTTCATCAGGAAGGACAAACAGGTTGCCCGGGTAGATCCAGTCGGGGTCTCTTCCGGCATTTTTCAGACTATCCAGCTTCCTGTACCCGTTTTTGACCGCAATGCTGTTTGTGAGGTAATAGATATCCAGGATTGTAATTGGCACCTCGATTCGATAGGGTGAGGATTCATCACCGACGGCGATGGTAAATACACCCTCTTTCTGGTTTTGGGCCGATTCTTTGCCTTCGGATGTTTCGGCGGACGTTTCGGCTGTTTGAGATTCTACACCTTTTGTCGCCTGTTTTTCGCCTGCAGCACCACCCCGCATTTTTTCGCCGAATCTGGAACCGGGAATTAAGAGAAGAGCGGCAATAATGACCGCGGCGACAACAACAGCGGCAGCGGGGATGAGGATTTTGAGATTCCTGCCCCGTTTGGTTTCATCCTTATCCGTCCTTCTACCTGCCGGAATACCAAGACCGGAGACACTTACTTTTGCATCCACCTCCTGTGAGGGTGTACTGGATGCAGCAGTTTTGAGCCTCTTTCCCTTTTTCCGGAGGCCCGCTGGAATACCAAGTCCGCTGACGCTCACCGATATTTCGCCTGCTGCAACTCCCGGTGCTGTTGTAATACCGGATTCGGGGACGCTGCCGGCAGAAACCTTTTTGCTGACACCCGACTCAAGCTCCTTGAGAAGCGTATTCAGACGGTCAAGTTCAACTGTATACAACTTTTGATTTTTCTGCAGCTGATTTTGAATCTCGGCAATGCTGTCCTGAAACATGATACAGTCGTCCCGGCTTACCGGGCGTTTTGATGCCCTGTAATACAGCTGCAGCCCTCCATCTGCCGTATACAGCTCCCCGATAAGAGGCAGGTGCATGCTTCCCTTCTGTGAACCCGTAAATTTGCCGGCTCGATCGGCTATCTTTATCAAAATATCTTTCATGGTGTGCCCGGCTGTCTCAGCAGAAGCAAGCTGCCTGGCAATGCCTGTACTGTTGAAAAGCAGGTAGATCAGACAGCTGTCATGTCTCGGTTTGATTTTTTTGAAGTGTCTGTACAGATTGTCTGCAGTTGTTGGTGAAAAGCGCCCTCCCGTAATATCATCGAATAGTCGCGAAAACATGGTCAGTAGAGTCGATTCACCGGGGTCAAGCCCCGGCCGGCCGGTATGTTCTGAGTCCCGCACGTTTTCACAGAGGGGGATAAGGTCGGTAAAACACCGCTCCACCAGCTCCTCGTCTGCAAGCCGTAGTTTTCCGCTGAAGATATAGGGAACCCCATCCGTAAGATTTACCGTTCCTTTCAAAGGAGACTTCACAGGCACCACCAGTACCCTGTTTGCCGGGTCGACTGTTATCTCTTTTCCGGTATGTCGTGTTTTTTTCCGGGCTAAAAAAAGCTCAAAAGAAATAAGCGGATGGCTGATGCGGTAGCCGGTCTGTTTCTTTTCAATACCGAAGCTCAAAAACTTCTTTTTACTGTCAGGTAAAAACTCCTCGATCTCGGCATTGACGGGAGTATGCTGATCTCCTCTGAAGAGCTGTACGGCGCTTCGCATGACGGAGGTGTTGCCGGTAATAATTCTGATTTTTTTTCCGGTAGCCTGCTTTCGTTTGAGCAGTTGAATCAATGAGTCCGTGACACTGTCGGCAATGACTGTTTCTATCCAGTCGGGATCGATTCCCCTGGAGATGAGTGTTTCGAAATATCTCTCAGGAAAACCGAATGCAGCTATTTCCTGTTTTTGAAACAGAAGGAAACTGCCCCCTTCAACAACAAATCCGGGACTGCTGAAATCTTCAGGAGAATAACGGAGTGTATTTGTCCCCAGTGTTCCTTTCAACCTGTTTGCATTTTCGTTGAAATGCAGGTCCTCTCTTTCAGCCCGCTTCAGATCAAAAAGCAGCTTCTGGTTGTAGAGAAGCCGGATGTTTCCGTCTTTGAAAAAGAGCACTTCAGCCCTGTCATGACTCTGTTTGATGTCTTCGAGGGAGCTTATATGCCCGTTTCTGATATTGTAGTTGTGTATAAAGTTGAGATAGTTCTGGACGGTTTTTTTATCGCCCACATACCTGACAGCTCCCATTTTGTCCGGATTGATATTTATCGGTTCGAGGAGGGGATCACCGGTAATAGAGTCGGTAATGATAATGCTCGAAGTATTTTTAATGATAACATCGGTGAGCTTTTTTGAGTTGCCGATACGTGCGAAGGGCCGATCATCATCTCTATCGGACCCGAGGTATAACAGATAGCACTCTTCGTCTACGTGAAAAATACGTTCTTCAGGTGTCAGTGTAGAGATTTCCATTGTAATGTCCTTGAAATACAAACTATATTATACCCACAATGGTATAAATTACAATATAATTTTCTTTAAAAAAATCCGGTATTTTTCCGGTGTGAAATGCAAACAAATCCTATGGCAAATTTCTGTGTGCTTCTTTTCAATGAAACGGCAGATGTGAACTACCCTGGCGTTCCAAAGGGCAGACCGCTTGATGAACTTCCCGTCTGGATGGAGTTCAGGATCCGGGATATTCTTCAGCACGAAGGGCGTGAAGATATTCCTTTCATTCCGTTTTTATGCAGAGAAAAAACTGATCTTTTTTCCCTTGTAGCACTTCTTGAAAACCGGAAAGATACACGAACCCTCATCCTCAGGCGAACGGGGAATGCAGTTTATACGGACTGGGAAAACATCGCTCGGTTTTCCCTTCGAGGGATTGCCAAGGTTCGGGTCGGAACCGTGCCGTCTGATATGTATATAATCAACCGGGAACATTTTATTCGGTTGATGTTGAAATGGGTTAAGAGGGAGGGAGACTTCAACCTGAATTTCACAGAGGAACTCTTTGACGGGTTTTTATTCAGGAATTTTGAGCGTATAGTGCAAATTCCCGGCCGTTCATTCCTCTTCAGAAACGTGTACGAGTATTTCAGAGAAAATTTAAAACTTCGCGAGTACTTCCTTGACAATGATTTTCTTGGGCTCTACACCGGGCTGAATAATCCACAGGCCAGGGGAGCCACCATTTCCGAAGGCGGCACGGTCAAAAACAGCATGATCGGCTCCGGCGCTCTGGTTGAGGGCCTTGTCGAGGATTCTGTTATTTTTAACGGCGTGCGTATTTCACGAGGGGCTGCTGTACGGGGAAGCGTAATATTGCCGTCCAACACGGTGGATGTGGGAGCGCAGGTTGCAAATACTGTGATACTCGAGGGAAATGGGAGAATTATCGGAAGTGAATCGAGTATCGGCAGGATTTCAGACAATGCAAACGTCAATCTTCCAAAAATTCTAAAGAAGGGGCTTACCGTAATCGGGGAGGGTATCGTTATACCTCCCTCATCACGCATCGGGTCGGGGTGTCTGGTGTGCGGAAACAATAGGGGCCTGCTCGAAGTTGAAGACGGTGTGACTTTCAACGGAACGTGAATGGATTCTGATGCCGTGTATTCAGGTTGAAAGTTTCTGCTCCAGCGCCTTCAGTTCCGTGATAAAGTGCTGATACATATCCGGGTCGAGCGACTGGTTTCCGTCGCTCAATGCGGAATCGGGCTGAAAATGCACCTCGACGATTACACCATCTGCTCCGGCAGCCATCGCCGCTTTACTCATCGGCAGCACGAGCTTTCGGGAACCGGTGCCGTGACTGGGGTCGACAAAGACTGGAAGATGGGTGTCCTCTTTTAAGAGCGGAACAGCGGAGAGATCGAGGGTGTTTCTCGTAATCGTTTCAAATGTCCTGATTCCGCGCTCGCAGAGAATAACCCTGCTGTTGCCGTGTTTCAGTATATACTCCGCCGAGAGCAGAAACTCCTTGAGGGTTGCTGACATACCGCGTTTCAGAAGAACGGGCTTTTCATACTTTCCTATTTCATTCAGGAGAGTGAAATTCTGCATATTCCGTGCCCCGACCTGCAGAATATCCACATATTCCGCGACGAGCTGGACATCGGCGGGTGAAACGACCTCGGATATTATATACAGGCTGTAATTTTCTCTTGCTTCCCGCATGAGCCGTAGCCCGTCCTCGCCGAGTCCCTGAAAGCTGTACGGCGATGTGCGGGGCTTGAAGGCACCCCCTCTAAGTATTTTTACACCGGAACGTTTTATGATATTCGCGGTTTTGAAGAGCTGTTTTCTCCCTTCGACAGAACAGGGGCCGGCGATAATGGTGAACTCACCGCCTCCGATTACGACCGGCTCCATCCCATCTCTTTTGAGCGTGATTATCGTCGATTCTTTCTTCCTCTCACGGCTGTACAGGGGGAGATGTGACCTGTCCTCCTCATAGACCTCCTCCTCAGGGGATTCAAGCCTTCTCTTTCCGGTCCAGACCGGGTAGCTTCCCAGAATCTTCAGGAAATTCGTCTGTTCCCTCAGTTCTTCCATGCATTCCTGAATGAGTTTTTCCGATGTATGCCCCTCGAAATCGAGGTAGAAGTATGAACGCCACGGCTCGGTTTTATGGGGCCGCGATTCGAGCTTTGTGAGATTGATCCCGTAGTCGTTGAAAACCTTGAGCACCCTGTACAGTGCTCCCGGTTGATGGAGGGTAGTAAATACAATTGATGTTTTAGAATGCTTGTAGTGGCGGCCTTCGGGGGATTTTGATACGATGATGAATCTGGTCTGGTTGTTCGGATAATCTTCGAGTTTTTCGGCGATTATCTCCAGGTTGTATATCTGGGCGGCGAGGCTGCTTGCAATTGCTGCGATTGTCGGATCTTTTTCTCTGCTTACCTTCATCGCGCTTCCCGCAGTATCATAATTGGGAATTATCTCGCAGTTCTTCATATTCTGCAGGAAAATTGTGCACTGTGAAAGCGCAGCCGGGTGTGAATATACCCGCCGTATGCTGTCGATCGGGCCTTTTTTTCTTGCGAGAAGGCAGTGTGATATTGTTGTTATCACTTCACCGGTAATGGGGAGGTTTGATTCGAGCAGCAGGTCGTATGTGGGGGCAATACTGCCGATCAGTGTATTCTCGAGAGGCAGGAGCCCGTAATTCGTCTCATTGCTCTGAACGGAGCCGACGACCTCTTCGAAGCTCTTCTTCGGGATGAATTCAACGGATTTCCCCCAGTACAAAATGCCCGCTTCCTCGCTGTAGGAGCCCTCCTCGCCCTGAATGGCAACTTTCGGTATCTCCATTCATACCTCCCTTTTCACTGTGTCAATGAAATATACTAACATTGGACCGAATAGTTCACGTAAAATTGGCATACGTACCTGACGGCATGCATCCCTGGGGGACCGATCCTTTACAGGACTAGATATCATAAAGTAACTTCGCGAGAAGTTACTTAGAAGTGGTCTACATCCCTGGGGGACCGAGTATCATAAAGTAACTTCGCGAGAAGTTACTTAGAAGTGAAACGTCCTTGTACAAAGTACAATTATCGATTAAGTTTAAACCGATGGAGGCGGATGATATGAAGCTTGTTGGCTTCACGCTGGTAGAAGTGCTGATTGCGCTCGTCATCGTGTCGATAGCGTTTGTTGCCGTACTGAACGGGAGTGTTTTCAATCTCCGGTCACAGAAGGAGGCGACGGACCTGACCGTTGCCGTAACTGCCGCTGACATGATGATGAAGGAGGTTATCGCCGGCGGATACCCTGCTTCAGGGATGGATGAGGGCGAGTTTGAGGACGATTATTTTAAGGGTTTCAGATGGAAGAAGAGTGTAGAGGCAATCGAGTTTCCGTATCTGGAGGAGCTGAAGCTTGTCACGATCGAGATAGAGTGGGGCAAAAGCGGGACGTATTCAGTGAGAACGGTGCTCTCCCGATATTGAGCGGTTTTTTCTCTATTGGATTTGTGAAGCAATACACTGTCAATCCAAGGCGTGCACGCGCGGCCAAGCAAGAAACGTAATTCGGCGATCATCCCCGCCTCCTCCACTGTGGGCCGTAGGCCATATGTAACGGTAGCAGCGGTAAAAATTTCAGGGAAGTAAAGTTTCGTATTATGATTCGAATGAAAGGCTTTACACTTGTCGAGCTCCTTGTTTCACTCGCGGTACTGTCTATTATTGCTGCAGTTTCCTTTACAACATTTTTGTCGGTGAGAAGGGCGTCCGAAATTCACAGGAAAAACGATGAAATGCTCCGCGAACTGAGGAGCTTTCTTGAAAGGCTCGATGTCGAGCTGTCCTCCGCCGTATACATTAAAGGCGACAAGAGCACCCTCCTGGTATCGAAGCGGAAGGAGCTTGGAGGTTTTACGACGAACGACCTGGTATTTACCACGATTTCTCCCCGGACATTTTTTGAACCGGGCAGCAGGGGCGAGATAATTCGAATCGAGTATGAGCCAGCGCAAAATATGGAGGATACCCAAGATCTGGCGCTTAAAAAAAGAATATACCAGAATACGCTGCTTCCACCCGAATCTGTCGAGCCCTTTGAATATACCGTGAGAAACGATTTCACCTCCTTTCTTTTACGGTTTCACAGTGCGGGGAAATGGTTTGATTCATGGGATACGGAGAAGATGAACGGGCTTCCGGACAGCATAGAGCTTACCTTTTCAATAGGCGGGAGAAAGTTCAGAGAGCTGTTCAATGTGTTTATTTCGGAAATGTAGAATGAAAAGAAATGCATTTGCACTTATATCCGTTTTGATCCTCGTCTCCGTGCTTTCCGTTATCGCGCTCGAGTTTTCAAAGAGAAGCGGCATCGGCCTTCGAATGGCGGTCAATTATGCGCAGTCGAGAAAGGCGTACTATTATGCATACGGCGGCCTGCAGACCGCTCTCAAGCTTATAAAGCTCGATACAAACGATTACGACGGCCCGGGAGACTACTGGTACTCGGCACTTCCCCCGATACCATTGGAAGACGGCAGCCTTATGGTTTCAATCGAGGACGAAAAGGCAAGATACAACATTAAAAAACTCGTGACCAGCCGCGGCACCGAGGACGAAAGAAGGCGGGCGATGCTCGGCCGTATATTCGATATTCTTGCAATTGATACGAATGTCATTGACGCAATCGTAGACTGGGAGGATTCGGATGACGTTTCTCTGCCGGCTGGCGCTGAATCTGCGTATTACGGGAATCTTACACCGCCCTATGCGGCGAGAAACGCTCCGGTTGTAACAGCCGGAGAGCTTCTTCAGGTACGTGGAATCGACAGAGAGACCTTCTTCCTTCCTCCTTCGGCGCGTAACAGCTTTATTCCGGAAGACATACAAGCCCTGAACCAATATATAACCGTATACGGAGACGGCAAAATCAATATCAATACGGCAGAGCCTCCGGTCCTCCGCTGTCTCTCCGAGGATATGGATGAGTCGATTGTCGATGATATAATCGAGCACAGGGAAAAGAATGCTTTCACAAAAACGGCTGATTTAAAGGATATTGAAACAATGTCTGATGTATTATATGATGAGATAGCCTCCCTCATTACAGTGAAAAGCGATATATTCAGAATAACCGCAACAGGGGCAACAGGGGAGTTCATGGAGACGATAACCGCAGTGGTAGTCAGGGACAGCAAGGGGGTCAGAGTTGTCTACTTTAACAGATCTCTTTAGCAGGCGAATAGGCGGCAGTAGACGGGCCGTGTTCATCGAAGAAGTTGTCGACGGCTTCAGGTTGATGATTTCTCCTGAGAAGCTCCCCACATCTGAAGGATTTCTGCTGAACACCGTAAGCGGGATGACGATAGAAGAGGTTCTTGCGGATGCGGGTATTGAAAAGGAAAATGTGTATTTTGTCATATCTCCAGTGCGCTATTTCAGAAGCAGGATGCATTTTCCATTTACCGATCAGCAGAAGATCGAAGGTGTTATCGGGTACGAAGTGAGAGATTCGCTGCCTTCGCAGCACATGGATTATGTTACCGATTTTTATCTTGTCGGCAACGAGGCACAGGCGTTTTCCGTTGAACGGGAAAAAATGCGTGCCCTGCTTCAGAGTTTCGGCAGATACAGAGAAAATCTACGGGCGGTAATACCGCAAGATGTCGCCCTGTTCCTCGGTATGCATACTCTTATTGAAGAAGACGGATATTTTCTGCTCCAATTGGAAAACCGATCGGTATACATTCAGTTCGTTGCGGAGCGGAGGATTATAAACGGCCGGCTCGTTGCTTTTGATGGGGACGAAGAAATAACAGCTGACGGATTGCAACAGAGAATCCTTCCCCATCTGCTAATGTGTGCGAAGCTGTCCGGCAACTCTTTTATATGGATGAACCGCGCGCCCAATGCAAACGAAGAGCTGTGCGATAAGATCGAAGGCCTGCTCGAAGGGTTGAATATACCGTTCAACCAGGTGGGAGTGAAAAATATCGGTAATTATTATCCTGACATCAAATCCTTCGATTATTCCGCACTCTCCCTCCTGGGCGCGGTGCGCAGTACCTCGTTACCCCTGATGCAGGTGAACCTTCTAAAAAATGAGTTTAAACCGAGGGCCAAGGGATATGTGAGTGTACGGGAGTTTACACTTGTAGGTGTTCTTCTAGTATGCCTGTTTGTGCTGGGGACGGCAAGCCTCGTGTTTGATATCAGCTTTCGAAAACAGCAGGTTGCAGCTCTCAAAGGGCGGATCGAAAAACTTGGAAAGAACACCTTCGGCATCGCGGTGGTGGATGAAACTGATGTGAGAAAACGGGTGAGCAAAGTGCGGGAGAGGGTCAAGGTTCTCGAGGAGAGCACGGACAGGCATCTGAGCAGCCTCAAACTGTTGAAGGAACTTTCACTGTACTTTCCCGGTGATGTGGTCATAGAGTACACGGATATCATAATAGAGAGAGAGCATATAAAACTTTCAGGAAACGTCAGGAGTTTTTCGGACATTGATAAAATCAGAGAAGACCTGGTGATGTCGGATTATTTCAAGGCGGTTGAGGTAACGAATACGGGTACGGCAGGAAGCACCGGCGGTTTTACCGTTACTTTCGTTCTGGATATAACGGTTGCGCAGGAGCAGATGGGTGGAATTTAAAGGTTTGATTAAGAACATATCGAGCAGAGAAAAGACTCTCGCTGTAGGGGCGGTTTTCCTTCTGGTTGTTTTTCTTGTTTATCAGTTTGTGTTCGTGCCTCTTCTCGCAACTCGTGAAGGCCTGCAGTATGAAAGAACGGAGCTCGAAAATCAGCTCGGCAATATAAAAGTTCTAGCCGAACGCTACGTTTCCGAAAACAAATATTATAACGAACTCGTGCAATCATTGAAAAACAAGCAGGTTGTATCGGTGCTTACCTATCTCGAGAATGAATCACAGAATGCGGGTATCAGGGACAATATTGAATACGTGCGGCCTCGCGGTGATCAAAAGAAAGATGACGTGCGGCTCGCTTCAGTTGAGATAAAAATAGACGCAATACCTATGCGAGACCTGCTCCTTTTTCTCGCAAACGTCGAGCAGCACAGAGACGGCCTCATCATCACCTATTTACGTCTCAAACCCTTTTTCAAAGACAGAGAAAAGGTCGATGTGTTCGTCCGCATTACCGATGTGACGGTGGAGTAGGGGACGTTCCCCCCTTTTTTTGTGCGGTTTATCTCACTTTTAATACAGAGGACTTCTCATTATTTTTTTCGATGATTTTTTTCGATGCCGGAAGGAATTTATTCTTCGACTGTTGATTCTTTTATTATTTGTCCGATTTCCCATATATCGTTCACTACCGTGACTCCCGCATCCTGAAAGAGTTGTTCCTTCTCCTGGGCGACGGTGGGGCTCGAGTCACGACCGAATATATACGCGATAACCGGCTTCGAGTATCCCGAATCCTTGATAAACCGGGCGGCGTCTTCCTCCAGCCTTCCCTTTATTTCTCCCCCGATAACTACTATTTGTGTATTTTCATCCTCTTCAAGGGCCTGCAGGATTTCAACATATCCGGTTCCGATTATGTCAGCGCCGCCGAGACTAATCACTGCGCTTTCACCGAGTTCCTCCTTGAACAGGCTCTGACATATTTTTTTTTCATTGCCTATACTTCTCGCAACAATGGCAACTTCGCCGTTCAGGATATACTCATTGGAAATAGTGCCCGCCTTGCTCTGACCGGGAATAAATATCCCTGCCGAACCGGGGCCTATTATGGTGCTGTTTTGCTGCGCGGTGCTGTTTTTGATTTTGATTGTTTCAGTTACGGGAATGTCGACGGTACAGATAATGATGACGGGGATTTTTTCCTGTATTGCTTCGAGTGCAGCAGAGGTTGCCGCATTTTTCGGAACAAATATGACCGAAACGTCAATTTTATGCCTCTTAACCGCTTCACTCACCTTGTCGTATACGGGCACACCCATTACCTCCTGGCCGTACCTGCCCGGGCTGACACCGGCAACGACTTCGGATTTGCTTTCCAGCATCAGTGCGGTATGCTGTCTTCCCTCGGTGGTTGTTATGCCCTGTACCATAATTCTGGTTGCACGCTCTAAAATAATCGACATACCGTACCCCGCTATCTATGCTATTCAGGAGGAAAAAGAACTCTGCCCGTCGGTGAGCACCATGTGTTCTTCATCAAGCGGAGATTATGTCCACCCGACTGGATTTTAAAATCCACGTGCTTGTACCACAGGCACCGGCGGTATTATTCAAACGCTTTGCGTCCGAATAACATCCCGATGTTGGGGAAGAGATCTATCAGGTTAACTTTTAAAAGAATAGCGATATTAGTGTTTTTGTA
>CAZGJW010000041.1:0-21826 GCA_964525675.1 uncultured Spirochaetota bacterium | reverse complement strand
CCTGCCTTTTCAAATTTTTTCATATCGAGGTGGCTTTCGGCTGCTGGAAATGTTACATACTCTGAAGCATGGCATTTTTCACAAGCAGCAACAATCAAGTCCGTTCCGGCCCCGGTTACTCCGAGCTCGGATTGTAATATCAGATCGGCTTTCAAAGAGAGGACATCCATGAAAAAACGAATCAAATCCAGGTTCAGGGAAACGAGAGTAGGCCTCTGCTTTCTATATATAGCTTCTATCGCTGAGTAATGCTGCTTAATGAAAGGAGCATTGGCGTAGTTCTGCCTGATAGCACGGAGATGCTTTTCGCGCCACCGGGCGCCTGAAACGATCTCGACCTCCCTGATCATCTGCAGTCCCCTTCCCTTCCGGGACACAGGCACTGTCAGCCACAGCTCACCCTTATCGCACTTCAATCGGTTACGGTTCATCCATCCCCTGCCGAGGGGAAACTGTACATTGTCAAGCATAACCATGCAGTTGGCATGCGCTGCCTTGAAGAAAAATCCCGGCCACGGGAGGAAAAGGGGCTGGTGAGTGGTTAAAATCATCGCCTGCTAATGAGAGCACTTTCCAAACGCTCCCCGCTCCTGGCAGTATTTTGCCTCTGAAACCACTGTGCCATTGACGTTGATAGGTTGGAAACCATAAAAGCTCTCTGCTCCTTACTTTTGATTACCGCTGAAGAGCATGACAGGGCTGAGCCGTTTTCGCGATACAAGATCGCTGATTATTAACATCTGATAGGGTTTGATTGCGTTTTTTTCCCATTCATTTACATACTGTGGTAGTGAAAAAGCGGTCTTTTTTCTGGATGCATGCACTTGTGACTGATTCCGAAGACTCTCTGCAGACAAACCATTTTGCATATTCCCGCCTGCAGGAGTGCCGGCCACCCCCACTTTTCTTCCCTCTTTCTCAACAAGCACAACGAACCGATTGAGACCGATTACCTCAGGATGACCACTGCGGATTTTTTTAAAAAAATCGATTGCTTCCGAAAAATTGCCGTATTTCATCTCTGCAAATCCATAATCGAGTGCAGCCTGTGTTTCATAACTGAGCCCCTCGATATCAAGAAGCCTGTTCAACGGAGGCGGTGTTTTCAACATACCAAGTTTCCGTTCCTCCAGTGCGACTTCTTTCAGTCGAAAATAATCTCCGAGTACCGTTGCTTCAGCAGCACCCGCATCCCTCGGCAAAGCCTGCTCACGCCTTATTACTCTGCCTGTTTCATCATAAACAGAGATGCCGGAGTGTTCCTCTTTTTTACCGATGCTTCCTGCCGGTGCCCTCCACCTCCTGGTCTCATTGTAGAGAGATTTGAACGACGATGCCGCTTTTTCATACTCACCGGTACGATACAGGCAAAATGCATTAAGCCGCTTGATAAAATATGATTTTTTTTGACTGTGCATTGCGACAGTGGTGTGTGAAACGGACCGCAAAACAGAGAGCGCGTCTCTAAACTTTCCTGAAAAGTACAACACACCTGCATATATGATACGGTATAGTTCCTTATCATCCAGGACCCGTGCCTGTTTAATTTCAGAAAGCGCCTTTGAAAAATCCTTTTCCTGACAGAGAATCGCAGAATAGAGAAACCGCGCCGCCGCCATACCAGGACTATGCACGAGCAGTCTCTCCAGCAGACGGGCTGCCTCCCTGTAGTACATCTGCCCTGCATATAAAACCGCCATGTAATAGAGGGCGTCCGGATCGTTTTTTTCAGTTTTCAGTATTTCAGAACACACGGTGTAAAGCTCCAGAAGGTGTTCATTCCTGTGCAGAGGGAGAAGCATTTTTTTCTTTATCTCCAGAACATTAACACCGTCACCGAGTCGTTTGAATCCAACCAGACGGTAGTAATCATTCAGGGCCGCCTCATCGAGATTTCGCTTTACTTCGATATCCGCTTTCAGCTCGAGAGCCTTTCTGTTATCAGGATTTTTATCAAGCTCGAGCACAGTAAGCATAAGTGCTTTATTGAGATATCCCCTTTCATAAAACCGCAGAGCCCTCTTGTAGGGATTCATCCGTTTGCTCAGGTGAAGAAAGATAAAAAACCCTGCGAGGGCGCAGACGAAAATTGCGCCCGCTCCTGCGATTACACTGATGGGAATCCGTAAAGCGAGCTCAAATATACTATTGATCAAGTCCATATACCTTCACACCTTTTTATACTGTCTTAAGTATAGCAGAACTTCGGTTAAAAAAGCAACATTCCTTGAATTGCAGAGGCAGATTATATACATTGAATGGGTATTTCTCATGAATTATTGCACTGATCAATACAAAATACTTCGTTAAGATGGATCTTATACACCAATCATCATATGGAGGAGTTTCGCATGAAAGCCGTTGTCTATGAAGGCGTTAAAAAACTGGCTGTCAAACAGGTCGATCCGCCATCAGTGCGTGATGACAGCCTCGTTGTGCGGGTGCACACGTGCGCAATATGCGGCACCGACGTGAAGGCCTACAACATCGGCATTGCAAGCATAAAGCCTCCGGTTACTCTCGGGCACGAGTTTATCGGGAGCATTGCAGAGATTGGCAAATCGGTTAAAGGGTTTACCCAGGGAGAACGGGTAACCATGGCCACAACACTGCCCTGCGGGCACTGCCTGATGTGCAGGAGAGGCCTGCCGAACCTGTGCATGAACAAATCACCTGTCGGTACCCATATAAACGGCGCGTTTGCCGAGTATCTTGAAGTGCCTGCACGGGGGATTGAGCACGGCAACCTCATGAAGGTCCCTGATAATCTTTCAGACATTGCTGGATCGGTAAGCGAGCCATTAGGCTGCGTCATCAACAGCCAGAACATCGCCGGTGTGGGGTTCCCGGATACTGTTGTGGTAATCGGCGGTGGGCCGCTCGGACTGTTGCAGGCAGAAGCGGCAAAAGCACGGGGCGCCCTGAAAACCGTTTTGATCCAGAGATCGAAAAAACGCTACGAGATGGCCAGGAAATTCAATATCGATCACATTGTCTGCAGCGAGGAAACCGACCCTGAACAGTATATACTGGATCTGACAGACGGATTCGGCGCTGATGTCGTTATTAACGCGGCGCCAACCAGAGAAGCAGTACAGCTCGCTTTCAGGCTCGTTTCAAAGTCGGGACGGGTCAGTCTTTTCGCCAGCATTCCGAAGGACAACCCTCTGGTCGAGATTGATGCAAACCATATCCACTACGGGCAGATTTCTGTTTTCGGCGCCTCTGATTCAACGGCTGAAAACCATTACGAGGCCATGAACCTCCTCGCAAAAGGCGGGATCAGCACAGACAAGTTGATCACCCATATTCTCGGCATCGACGATTTTTTCAAAGGGATCGATCTTATCAACAGGCGCGAAGCACTTAAGGTGGTGATTCAGCCTGCCGGCTGATACAAGAAGACGTTTTGGCGTTAACGAGAGAATGCCGCTTGCCGGTTTCCCGAATCCCGCCCTAATCCTCCCTGAATAACGCAACGACTTCCTTTGCCGACTGCGCATTTATCAGCGCGTTACAGAACGCCCTCGATTTTGAAAGCTTTGCTATTTCAGCAAGCGCTTCAATATGCGGACCAGACTGGTTGGGGGGTGCAAGCATCAGAAAAAAGAGCTGCGACGGTTTTCCGTCAAGTGAATGAAAATCTATTCCCTGAGGGGATATCCCGATTGCAATGGTAAGCGATTTCACCGCATCTGTTTTTGCATGAGGAACGGCGATACCTTCTTCCAGTCCAGTGCTCCCCAATTCTTCCCTCTTGTATATCGCCTCCAGCACCCTGTCGTAATCATCGACCATACCCGCATCTTTCAGTATCTGGAGAAGTTCCCGTAAAACACCCGGCTTATCGGTCGATGCAAGCGGAACCTTTACCACCTCTTCGGATATCAGATCAACTAATGCCATACTCCACCTCACTTACGCTGAATAGAAATTACCGGCATACGGCAAATCGTACACCCCCACCGTTACTCGAGCGACTCATACAGTTCCCACACCCTGTCTTCATCCTTTACGATTAGAACCGAACACGGCGAAGACCGCATTGCCCGATCCGTTTCATCGTAAAACTCGTCACGCCTGCTTCGTATCTTCGAAATCTCACCGACAACGAGCAGATCGATTTCATCTTTTTTAATGGTCTTTATGATCTCCTGATGAACGTTTCCCATCAAGCTCTTCACTTCGACCGTAAGACCTTTTTTTTGACCGAGCTCCTTTACGTGATTCAGGTACCGCCTGGCATCTTCTTTCAAATCCTTTTCGTACTCTTCTTCTTCTTCACGCAAAAAGATACGGGCCCGCACAAGATCCTCAAGAGCCTTCGTGTTCACCACGTACAGCGCAGAGAGCCCGGCATCGAGGTACCTTGCAAGGCATACGGCATACTGGGCGGCTGTGATCGACTGTTCAGTCCCGTCTATATATACCATAATCTTTTTAATCGGGTTTTTCACATTTTTTCTCCACGGCGTTCATGACCATGACGTTCATAACATTGACATTCATGACATGGCGATTCATTACAGGGCAGTCTATTAACCGGATACAGAACGTCCGGATAATGGCTCATTTACTATCCTGTAGTTGCTGCAGTGATTCAGTCTTTCTCGATCTTCTTTTCAAGTCTCTGTTTGACCATCTTCATAAGCACAAACATCTCCCGTTCGTTTTCCTCCAGCCTGCTCTCTATAAATGTTACCGTCTCTAATAAATCGGGTATCGCTATCTTTTCAAGCGCATTCACCTTCCTGATGGTCTTCTTTACTTCATCAGCCAGCCTGAGCACGGATATCTTCAGCTCCGCAAGCTTCCCCATGAGCTTGAGCGCATCCTTGAAAGCCGTCAGTGAGCTGTCTATCCAGAAGCTGGTGTCCAGCGGGCTGAAGTAGGGAGAATGCTCTTTGAAATCTGTATTCACGATCGGCAGGACCACACCCATTACACGTCTGGTACGTATGTTGATCTGTGCATCAATATTGACCGCGCTGGCAAGCTGCTGCACCCTGAGCTTTCCCATCTTCAGAACAGCCTCTTCGAACCGTTCAAAAGCATTTTTAAGCGCATCTTCTATATGAGTTTGATGGTCAACGGTCTGATCGACCAGATTGAGCAGTTCCACGATCAGAATATTTCTCTTCTGATCCAGCAGATCATACCCAAGCTGCGCAAACTTGAGATCATTTTTCATTTTCAGTAAATTGGTTTTTGTCGGCGCGATTCCGAACTGCGGCATAGCTCATCCTGTATCATTTATTATAATACTTCTCGATCTCTTCTTCGGTAATGCGGTGCAGCTCATCCGCCGGGAGAATTTTCAGCACATCCCACCCGAGGTCCAGGGTCTGTTCGATACCCCTATCCTCGTTTATATCCTGAGTTACAAATCTCTTCTCGAATGCAGTGCCGAACTCAAGGTAGGTGTGATCGAGAGGGGTGAGCTCCTCCTCTCCGATAACCGAAGCGAGGTTACGCACATCCTTTACATAGCTGTATGCGGCAAAGACCTGACTCGCGAGGTGTGCGTGATCTTCCCTAGTCATTCCCTCACCTATTCCGTCCTTCATCAGCCGTGACAGGGAAGGCAGGCCCGCAATAGGAGGGTAGATGCCGCGTGCGTACATCTCTCGCTCAAACACGATCTGTCCCTCCGTGATATAACCTGTAAGGTCGGGAATCGGATGGGATATGTCGTCATTCGGCATTGTCAGTATCGGTAGAGAGGTGATCGATCCCTTGCACCCCTTCACCATGCCCGAGCGTTCGTACACTTCCGCAAGGTCCGAGTATAGGTACCCCGGATACCCTTTTCGAGAGGGGATTTCCCCCCGTATCGTGGAAATTTCTCTCAGCGATTCACAATAATTGGTCATATCGGTCAAGATGACAAGAACATGCATATCCTCGCGGAATGCTAAATACTCCGCCAGGGTCAGGGCGGAACGCGGCGTAACCAAACGCTCGATTGAGGGATCATCCGCAAGGGATAGAAAAAGAGCGACATTCTCCAGCACACCGCTCTCCTCAAAAGAACGAATAAAATATTGAGCAACATCGTGCTTTACACCCATTGCGGAAAAGATAACCGCAAACTCCGAAGTTCCTCCCTTTATTTTCGCCTGACGTGCAATTTGTGAGGCAAGCTCGTTGTGCGGTAGCCCGTTTCCCGAAAATATCGGCAGCTTCTGCCCGCGTATCAGGGTGTTCATACCGTCGATGACGGATATCCCCGTCTGAATGAAATCTTTCGGATACTCCCTCGCGGTCGGATTGATAGCCGTTCCGTTTACATCGAACTCAGCCTCCCCTTTCTCGGGCGGCCCGCCGTCTATGGGCTGCCCGAGCCCGTTGAATACCCGGCCGAGCATATCACGCGAAACGCCGATCTTCAACGGTTCCCCCCTGAATCGAACCCTCGTATATGGAATGGTAAGACCCGACGTACTCTCGAATATCTGAGCGACAACCGCATCCCGTGATGTTTCAAGCACCATACCGAGCCGGACATGTCCCGATTCATCAACACATTCAACGAGCTCCCGGTATCCTACGGGGTGTGTATTACCGACAAAAATAAGCGGGCCGTCTATTTTCTTGAGTCCTATGTACTCCCTGCCCCTTAAAAGCCCTCTGTACTCTTCATCGATTTTATTTTCGATTTTATTTTTGCTCGGCATAAATGGACTCCATCTGATCAAATGAACGTTCGAGCCTGGCTTCGATTTTGTCAAGCTGCGACACCCTGTCATTGGGCACACTGAACTTCATCTTCATGATATCCCGATAGACCTTTATCCTTCTCACCTTGACGAGGGTTGCCCCCGCTTTTATAGCCTGAGAGCCCCTCCGCCAGTAGGTCAGTATGATATGAAGCATCTTGAACTGCTTCTCGACTGTTGAATACATATCGATTGTATCAAAGGCATTCTGCTGGAGAAACGCATTCTTGAACAGCGTGCAGACCTCTAAAATAAAACGCTGTGAATCGGGAAGCGCGTCGGGGCCGACCAGCTTCACCACCTGCTGTAGCCGAACCTCTCTCTGCAGAAGGTCCATGATCTCCGTCCGGTCTTTATGCCAGTCCGGGCTCACGTTCTGCTCCCACCATGAGCCGACCTCTGCAAGGTACTCGCTGTAGCTTTCGATCCAGGATATTGCCGGGTAGTGCCTCGCATTTGCAAGCCCCCTATCCAGGGCCCAGAAACAGCGGACGAACCTCTTGGTATGCTGGGTAACCGGTTCGGAAAAGTCGCCTCCGGGCGGAGAAACAGCCCCGATAATTGTTACGCTGCCGGGTTTTCCGGAATTGGTGCTCATGTAGCCCGCCCGTTCATAAAACTCTGCGATTCTCGTGGGAAGGTATGCCGGAAAGCCCTCTTCTGCAGGCATCTCCTCCATTCTACCGGAAAGCTCACGCAGGGCCTCGGCCCACCGGGAGGTTGAATCCGCCATGATTGCGACATGGTACCCCTGGTCCCTATAGTACTCGGCCATGGTGACACCGGTGTAAATACTCGCCTCCCTGGCGGATACCGGCATGTTCGATGTATTTGCAATGAGGATCGTTCGCTCCATCAGGGTCTTTCCGGTCTTTGGATCGACGAGCTTCGGAAATTCTGTCAGCACATCGGTCATCTCATTCCCGCGCTCACCGCACCCTATGTAAACGATGATGTCGGCATCGGACCATTTTGCGAGTGCCTGCTGCGTCATTGTTTTACCCGTTCCGAAGCCTCCCGGAATGGTGACTGTTCCGCCCTTCGCCACAGGGAAAAGGGTGTCGATCACCCGCTGGCCGGTAATAAGTGGTATCGACAGAGGGATTCTCTCCCTGGCGGGCCGGGAATCTCGAATCGGCCATTTATGCATCATTGTGAGTATTTTTTCCTCTTTTCCGTATGTTACAATGGCAATCGGCTCTTCCACGGTATAATCGCCCTCGGGGACAACAGATTTAACCGCGCCCTCGATATCGGGAGGGATCAGCACCTTGTGCTCTACACGTTCAGTTTCCTGAACCGTTCCGATAACCATACCGCCCCTTACCGTTGATCCCGGTTTGAGAAGAGGAGAAAAGTGCCACTTCTTCTCCCGGTTCAGGGCCGGAACCTGAACACCCTTCTGAATATACATGCCGGACAACTTTCTTATTTCTTCGAGTGGTCTCTGAATACCGTCGTAGATCGTGCCGATCAAACCAGGGCCGAGCTCGATTGAAAGCGGCATGCCGGACCCGTAAATGGGATCGTACGGCGCAATGCCGGTTGTATCTTCATACACCTGAATAACCGCCTTCTCGCCCTCGAGCTTGACAATTTCGCCGATTAAATTCTCTTCCCCGGCCCAGACGAGCTCGAACATCTTCGCGTCTTTCACATCCCACGCTTCAATGACCGGACCGTTTACCCTGCCTACCTGTCCTACGATTCTTTCCGCCATTACAATCCCTCGCTCGTCGTATTCCTGGATGAATCATCATCACCAAAAAGAACTTTATACACCTGAACCTGCGTATCCCGCTGCTTTCGAAGCAGGCGTGTTGAGACCTGGTTATTAAAGGCGGTTTTCCAGTCAGAAGAAGACAGCAGCACTCCCTGTTCGGCAAGCGGCGGATCATCGGACATAGAAAGCGAAACAGGCCGCCCTGTGATCTTCTTCACCTCGTTTTCGGCAGCATGTATCAGTTTTGAGTCGATCAATTTTTTCTCCGTTTCCGATGTATGTATCACAGCACTGTCAGACCCGAGTCCTACCGCCGCTTCAACAATCCAGTCCTTGAGCACGTTTTTATAGCCGGGTTTTTGAACGAGGTCACCAAGCTTCTCGCACGCACTGGTAATCACCGTCTGCAGCGCTCTGTCCCTCAGTTTCATGAACCTTCTTTTCGCCTCAAGGCTCATACCGCTGAGGGCCTTCTTTTTAATCGATTCAGACCGCTCTTTCGCCCTTGCATCGGCCTCATCGAGAATAGACTTTACCTTCTGCTTTGCAAAACGAAGCTTCTCTTCCGCCCTTTTTCGGGCTTCATCGATTATCTCATCCGCTCGTTTTCTGGCATCCTTTTCAATACCCGATATCAGTTCCGACTTTCCCTTTTCAAACTTCTCCATAATCTCTATTCTCCGACATTTTACAATTACTATACTCGGTGTACGATTTCTCTTTTAAGTAACTTCTCACGAAGTTACTTCATGATATTCGGTCCCCAGGGATGTATCCTGATAAGGACATACGCCGCTTTTCTTCTACATCCCATCTCGAATAATTTACAGCTTTATTCCAATCGCTCTGTTGACCATCTCACGTATGCCGACCCAGCCCGGAGCATGACCGCTTCGATCAGGAATCTCCACTATCAGTGGAAAACTTTTTGTAAAAATAAACCGCTGTATCAGTTCTCGTATCGAGTTTGCCGTTCTCTCAGTGATAATGATTATACCGATTTCTTCATTTTGAAGAGCTTCGTCGAAAACGGTCCGTGCAGCTTCGGCATTATACACAGTCTTCCCTTCAACACCGACCATACCGAATCCCAGAACAGTGTCTTCATCACCCATCACAAAGTACTTCATATATTCAACCCTCTTCCAGCCTTCATGCGCTGTATCCAATCCATTGGGCCCGCGGATCAGGGGCGGAGGAGGCGTCCGTAGCCCGTACATCCTGCGTCTGAAAAATGCCCCTGGCGCAGGCCAGCAGGATTACACTTTTCCGAGAATCATCAATGCGGTAATAAATCCAAATATTACAAGTCCTTCGGCAAGGGCGACAAAAATAAGCGCCTGGCCCGCCATTTCAGGCTTTTCTGCAATCGCCCCCATTGCCGCGGCGCCGACATTTCCTATACCGATACCGGCGCCGAGCGCACCAAGACCGAACGCTATCGCAGCACCGACAAATGCAAAGCTTGCAGCGCCACTTGACTGTACAGGTGCCGGCGTCTGCACCTGAGCGGTTGAAGCCCCTTGATTTGTCTGTGCAAATATTTTGACTCCCGCAAAAACACCGATTACAATAAGAACAAAAAAAACAACAACAAGACTCAGTAGAATTCTCCCTTTTAAACCACGCTGCGCGTTATTCATCACCTTCCTCCGCATTTTCTGTTTTGGCTGTGCGCGCTGTTCTGCAGCAACCAGGGCCATGCGAATAAACTCTTTAATACCCCGGTCAGTCTGCAATACAGCCTGCACTGCTGCATTGATTATTCATGCGTATTACACACGATCAATTGCCTCTTTGATACACTGTATTTTCGTACACTTCAATCCTTTCTCTTCAGGGACACCCCGGTCAGGGACACTGGATTATACAGGATTCCTGACCCTCTGAAAAATTTCGTAAAAAACTCGTAGTAATTGAGACGCAAAGACTGAACGCCGGCGGACAGACCTTCAAGTATTATAACCAGCATGTTCCCGAAAAGCAGAATGACGATACCGACAGGGGTATTCGCCCTGCCACCTCCGGCCATCCCGGCAAGTTGAAAAAAGGCCATCATCAGGCTCACATGTGCAATACCGAACCCGGCAACCCGGAAAAATGACAGAGTGTTCGAAAGGTATCCGCTGAATATTTCTATCAGCTCCACACCCCACCCCATTAAAAAGTTGACCGGTGTAAAGATGGTAAGGTTCGCAAACAGCTTTTCTTTCCGTTCAATCGTTTTCTGCAGAGGCTCTTTCAAAATCAGCAGCACTGATGGAACCGCGAGGAGCAGAATAAGGTGGGAAAACGGGGGCAGTTTACGGTAATTGTGATGTATCATGTACAGGGATACATAGATTCCTCCGTTATAAATCCATACACCGAGCAGGCCTGCCTTGTCGAGCAGCAGGTTGATCCACTTCCTCTTGATTACAAGGTTTATCCAGTTAAACAAAAACCCTATTTCAATGACCGCAATACCGAAATAGATGGATATGGTAAGAACGTCGAAAATACTGTTGATCAAGGATTGTTTTTCAGGGTGGCCCGAGAGAATACCGTGGAAGTCAAACCAGACAGGCTTGAGCCAAGGCAATCCGAAATATGAGCCGACGAGCACGCCCGTTAAAACTGCCGTTGCCCCGCAGTATATCATCAGATTCGAAAGGTTTCTAAAATTCTCATTTTTGCCTCGAAAGAGAATGTTCCCGATAATTCCGAACAGCGCGATCACGAAGCCGTGTCCTACATCGGGGAACATGAGTCCGAACATAATAAGGTAGGTTATAAAAACCGCCGGTGTCGGGTCAATCGTGCCATATTCAGGGATTCCGTACGTTGTGACGAGCATCTGAAACGGGGCCAGAAACCACGGGTTATTAAGCTTTACCGGCGCCCTGGTTGTAATTTCAGGCTCTTTTGCCAGGTCGCGGGGACTGTGCCACTCCAGATAGCACCTCCCCTTTGTTACCCGCACTACGCCTTCTTGTACATTCCACTCTTTTTTTGCAGGCAGCCATCCTGAAAACAGTATCGTCCTGGCCGTTTTTTCGAAATTCGACTGTATTTTATAATACAGCTCATTTACCCGAAGCTGGATCCAGAACTCATTGAGGAAGGAGGCCCTGTTTCTAATAATAGTATCCGCCCTGCCGGCAAGCTGCCGCTGCTCGGACCGGAGGGCGTCGATTTTTTTATCTATATCGCCACCGATCTCTCCCTTGAAATCTTCAAGTCCGTCAGGAGCTTCAACAGCACTCCAATCCGCTTCCTTCAGGATCTGTTTCACCTCTTCTTCGTCCTGCTTCATGTAAATGAGAAGAAGGTGAGTATTTGCCTTCTCCTCCTTCAACGTAATGGTAACGGCAGGATGTTTTTCCATTTGTTTGGTGAAATCTCCCAGTCCCTCCGTTTTGATTTTCCCAATGCGTATAGAAATAAATGAATAGGTGCCTGCAAACAGCAGGTCCGAAACATTGATGCCGTACGTGCCAACCTGCTGTTTGATATTTTCCAGCTTCATGATTTCCTGCTGAATTTTCTGCTGTTTATCACGAACCGTCTGGACCTCGCCTGCAACGGCATTCAGCTTTTTTTCCGTATCTTCCAGGTCTACGGGCTTTCGTTTCTTCAGATCGAGCTCATTCGGCATACGTATGGGTATGGCAAGCGGCCGCAAAAATCCTTCAATCCGCTTTCTCATTTCTGCGATACGCGCCTGCGATACTGCAGGGTCGACATCTTCCAGTTTTTCCGACCATTTCTTTTTGATCTCCTCCACCCTGATAAACTGAAGAACACCCTGGCTTAAAAGCTCCTGTGTTACCCTGTCCATATCTGTGTCACGCACCACTGCGATCAGACTCACCATTGGCTCGGTAAACATCATGACATAGCACCCTTTATTCGGTCCGGTGAAAGCTCATACTGTTTTGCATTCAGAATTGTCTGAATTTTTCTTACTTCGTTTCGTTTCAGTAAATAGTAGGAGAGGATGATACCGATAGTGAACGGATATCCCGAAAGCGTTTTTTTTACTTCATGTATCATTATCTGTTCAAGCAGGCGTTCGATGAGAAGAAGGCGGGAGGTATTGTCATGGGTGTCCGCTGACAGCAGCATCGAAACACCGGGATAATTGCTCTTCAGGAGAGTCTGCAGGAAATGTGCTACGTTCTCGGCGCGCAGTGCATCTTCAATGGTACCGGCGCTCAGGTTGTGACCGCCCGGCAAAATGATTGTGTGCAGCCGATCGGATGATATATTATAGAAACCGATATACCGTGTTATCCAGTAGATGTTCAGGAGATCGATCTCTACACCTATCAGTCTCTCAACAACGCGCCTGTCCGTCTGAGAGAGATGTGCCGTCTCATTCAGGATATTTTGATAGTAAAAGCGGTCGAAAGCAATCTCGAGGGCAAAAAGCGACTGTGTCTTTTCCACGCTGTCCCAATTTGCTTCTATAATAGCTTTATAGGGACTTTGTTTCAGTGCCTCCGTAATTCCCTCTACACGGTTTGCGCCCAGTATATCGTCTATCGAAATGTCGTGCAGTATCTTTTCACGATATACATAGTAGCGTGTGTCCTCGATTGATCTGTTCCGTATATTTCTATCAAAAAAAAGACGTATTGCATTTTTCAGGGTATCTATCTCATACCGCAGGAGCAGGGCCCGGACAACCCGCAACAAAGCACCCTCGACGTACCGGGCAATCTCTTCGTAGATGCCGACTTCTATTTTGAAGAGCTCAAGCTCTCCGAGTTTCAGGTCACCGGTTCTCCTATACACTTCATCGACGACTTCGTACTGCGTCTCGCGAAGCAGCCCAAGTGTTTCGTTGAGAGTCCTTGCCTGCAACAGCTGCTGTATCTTCTCTTCATTGAGAAGCATGCTTATTCGCGCGCGAAGTTTTGCATTGATAAAGCCATAGGTGCGGATGGGAGATTTCATCTGCTTCGCGCCCCCGAATAGTCCGTATGCAAAACAATCCTTACAACTTCATCCGCTGCTTTTTCAATGCTTGATTTATTCTCAGCAAAAAATTGTTCAGTCGCATTCCGTGATTTTTCAAGTTCTTCTTCCCGTATTTTCAGGGCTTCTTTCTCCGCGTTCTCTACAGCCTCCTGAAGCATCTTCTGGGCTTTCTCCTGGGCCCGGGTAATTTCCCGATTGGCAGTTTTTTCAGCATCGAGCTTTATTTTTACCGACTCCGCATTCGCCTTCTGGAGAATATCTTCACCCTTTTTTTCGGTTTTTAAGATGTCGTTTACAATATCACCCATGTCTTTGGCTCACTACAGTATAATGATAAGAACCTACTAGTACAACAGCGAAACTTTACCATTTTATTACAATCTCATAATAATATAAGGTAATACATAGGCAAGTAAACTTTCAATCATAAAAGGTCAAACCGATCGGGTTCGTTGACCGGTTCCTTTTAATATCTATGACCAGTTATCCTGGAGAGTACACATGAATTGATCCCCGACTCCGTATATCAAGCCGGATAACCGAATCTTTGCCTGTTACTGCTTCAATCATGCGGGTATATGTATCTCTTCTTGCCTCGGGAACAAAAACCTGAATTGTTCCGGCAAACCCTCCCCCATGAACCCTGCAGGCTCCTGGTCCGCCCTCTCTTAAAAAATGCTCGGATACCGCAAGAGCGAGCGTGACCCCCTGTATAGTCGGCATTCGCGTACTGAAAGTGTTTTGAAGCCATCTGGCGGATGAGCTTCCTGAATCCATTGCAAGCTGCAGAAACCTTCCTATATCTTCTCTCTCCAGAGCCGCAACCTGCTCTTTGACCCGTTCATTCTCAGAAAAGAAGTGATACGCCCTGAGCAGTGCGCGGTCTGAAACTTTTTTCCGCAAACCTCCGATACCCCAAATCAGATCGGAAAAATCGAGCTCTCTTAAAATGCGTTTCCCGAAAATGCGCGCAACATCACACATATCACGGGTAACCTGCGCATAATCTTCAGTGAGGTCAGCATGATTGCTGCCCGTATCAACTACCAGGATGCTGTAACCGAACTTTGAAAAATCGAAGGGGATTTTTGTTACTGCCGGATTCGAGAAGTCTTTAAAATCAATGGTGACAACGCCGCCTGTTCCGCATGCTATCTGGTCCATGAGCCCGCACGGTTTCCCGAAGTACTCATTTTCTGCGTACTGGGCGATCTTTGCCATTTCCAGCACGGATATTTCACCGTTGTTGTACAGATGATTCTGGATCGTTGCGAAGAGCATTTCTATGGAGGCTGACGAGCTCAACCCCGAACCGATACCGACTGTGCTATGTATGCAGGCGCTGAAGCCACCGGCATTATACCCGAGTGTTTTCAATCGATGAGCTGTACCGCGCATCAGAGCGGATGTCGTGCCGCGCTCCTTCGCATGCAAACCAGTGTCCTCGAGGTTCACTATAAAGGGCTTCGTAAAACCATCCGAATTAACAGTGATACGGTTATTATCCGTCCGGGAAACCGCAGCAATCGTATCGAGCTGCACGGCACCGGCAAGAACTATTCCTCCGTTATGATCGGTATGGTTTCCACACAGTTCGGTTCGTCCCGGAGTACTGAAGAGCTCCAGCCTATCGGATGGAAAAACACTGCGATGTTGTTCAATGAGACTGTTGTAGCGGCTGATCTGTCTATCTATTTCTTCTCTGTTATTTCCATACATTTCTAAGAACAGCTTTTGAATTTGTTCCAGCCTCAGATAGAACATCTTCCGTTCTCCGGTTGGTCTTTACGCAAAGACGCGCATCGCTTAAATTCGTCCGTCTTTATACAATGCTCCGTCTTAATGCAATGAAAGTATAATACGACAATCCGGAATACAAAACATTTATGTACTGCATATAGAATATGAAATTGACGAAGCGTTTTTTTCGTAGTACTATTCTGATTAATTCAAGCGGAGGAAGTTCAAATGGCTGAAATGTATTATGACAAAGACGCTGACTTATCACTTTTACAGGGAAAGACACTTGCAATCATCGGCTATGGCAGCCAGGGACACGCCCAGGCGCAGAATCTCAGGGAGAGCGGATTAAACATCATTATCTCGGAGCTCGAAGGAACCGACAACTGGAAACTCGCAAAAGATCACGGCTTCAGCCCGCTCTCGGCGGAGGAAGCATCGAAAAAAGCAAATTTTATACATGTATTACTGCCGGATGAGCTGCAGGCGCGGATCTACCGGGAATCGATACGGCAGGGATTGAAGGCCGGGAACACACTCGTCTTTTCACATGGTTTCAACATACACTTCGAACAGATAGTACCGCCCGATGGTGTGGACGTTATAATGGTAGCACCAAAGGGACCGGGGCATCTCGTCAGGAGAATGTACGAGGAAGGCAAGGGAGTGCCAAGCCTCATCGCTGTATATCGGGATTCATCCGGAAAGGCAAAACAACACGCCCTCGCCTATGCAAAGGGCATCGGCGCAACCAGGGCGGGTGTGCTTGAAACAACCTTCAAAGAGGAGACCGAAACCGATCTTTTCGGCGAGCAGGCGGTTCTGTGCGGCGGCGTAACAGCTCTGATACAGGCGGGATTCGAAACCCTCGTTGATGCAGGGTACCAGCCTGAAATCGCCTATTTTGAATGCATGCATGAGATGAAGCTCATTGTCGATCTTCTCAATGAAGGCGGCATGTCGCTCATGCGTTATTCGGTCAGCAATACAGCTGAGTACGGAGATTATTCGAGGGGGCCTCGTATAATCGACGATCATGTCAAAAACGAAATGAAAAAGATACTGCATGAAGTGCAGACAGGTGAGTTTGCACGTGAGTGGATTCTGGAGAACCAGGCGAACCGCCCCGTATACAACAAGCTGAAAAAAATGGGGGAGGAACACCTCATAGAAAAGGTGGGCAAAAAACTCCGTGCTATGATGGTATGGCTCAAGAAGTAGACCTGTTTAACGGCCGGGTATCTGATTTCTCACAGGTGTGAATGCCCGGCGGCAACAGTGCCTTACACGTTTTTATCGATAAATGATTCAACCTCTTTCAGGGAAGGCAGTGCCGGAATAACGCCCTTTTTTGTAACCGTCAGCGCGCCGCACGCATTGGCGAAGGTGAGCATTTTGCGTGTCTCGTCTTTCCCCAGCTCATAGATCTGCAACTCTTCATTCATCCTTTCGAGTATGCTGACAAGTATGCCTCCGACAAATGCATCGCCCGCACCAGTCGCCTCGACAAAATCTACTTCAAATGCAGGCACTTCACAGGTAATCATACCGTTATTGATAAAACTGGACCTGCCGTCCCGCGTCACAACAACCAGACGGGGGCCGAATTTAAGTATAAGATTAGTTCCCTTTAAAAGATGAGTGGTACCAGTAAGAAATTCGAGCTCCTCCTCCGTAAGTTTTACAACATCGGCGTGTTCCAGACCCTTTTCCATTTCGGCCTTTGCCGTTCGCAGGCTGTCCCAGAGAGAAGGCCTCAGATTCGGATCGAATGAAATAATCCTTTTTGCTCCTGCGGCTATTTCAATCGCCCTGACGGTTGCACTTTTCAGCGGTTCATTCGTAAAGTTCAGTGATCCGAAGTGGAATATCTTGGCTTCACCGATATATCCCTCATCGAGCTCATCGGGTCTTAACGCAATATCCGCGCCGCAACGGTTCCGGTAGAAGTTAAAATCAGGTTCACCGTTTTCCCTGGTTGCAACAAACGCAAGTGTCGTATTTACCGATGCATCCATTTTGAATAATTCGAGATCCACTCCTGCTTTTTCAAGAGCATTTCTGATCATCCTTCCGAAGGAGTCGGCCCCTACCTTGCCGATAAACCCGGAACTACCGCCTAACTTGGCAACAGCTACAGCTACATTGGCCGGTGCTCCCCCCGGAGCAGTAGTAAATCCCGTGCTGTTTTCAATCAGCGCTCCCTTTTGAACAGAAATAAAATCTATGAGTGCTTCTCCGATAGTAACGATATCAGGCATCATCCACCTCCTCAGTACTACAGCGTAAAACCCCCGGTGAGCGGCATGTTTTCCGCGACATGTAAGCGTAAGTTATGTCCGCTCAACTGCATTTGCAAGCAACACCTGATGCGTGCACCGTCTGCATTACACTGTCGTACCAGACGATACGTTTTTTTTTCCGAGTCCTGCAAGAAACACTTCAAGTGCTCCACGCGCCGTTTCTCTGGGATTCGTCTTTAGTGTAAAATCCAGACCTGTCAACTTTGAAAAGAGCCTCCCGAAATAACGCCGGTTCATTCTTGTGATAATCGACCCTATACGGTCAGCTTCCATCTTTCGCAGGCTCAATTTCTTCTTGATCGATGCGAAAGAAAAACCGGACTCTTTCATCACGAAACAATCGTACAGTTTCAGAATTTCCCGTGCGCAAAAATATACTATTCTGCCCAGGTCTTCTCCATAATCGAGCAGGTGGTGGAAAATAGACAGAATTTCTCCAGAATTTTTCACAAAAAGCGCATTGCAGAGATCAAATACGGTGTACGTATTCAAACGGGCGACAGCATCCTGCGCTTTCTCCAGTGTCAGAACCTCGCCCTCCGATAGATAGCTGACTAAAAACTGCAGTTGGACGTTCAGCTCGTCTCTACCGGTTCCCGACACATCGAAAATATAATCTACCGCATCCTTTTCAGCTTTTATGCGCATCTCTTTCAGCCTGCTGTAAAACCATTGTTCACCCTCATTACGGAACATGGGCCAGAAAATCGAAACCCTCCCGTGCCTGGATGCCGATTCATCGAATTTTTTTGGTACGGATTTATTTTTTGAAAGAAGCACAAGGACCGTCGAAGAATTCGGCGTATTCATATACTCGCTAAGAACGTTCAAATTACTCATCTTATCAAAATCGTGTACAACAATTACGCGTTTGTCGGAAAGAAACGAGTAGGTGTTCGCGTTTTCAACAACGGATTCAACTTCTGTATCGTCTCCGTAAAACACAGCAGTGCTGAGGACCTGCTCCTCCTGCCTTTTATCGCTGAAAAGCCTGTCGATAATTGAACGGAGGAACTCTTCCTTTGTACCTCCATCCTCTCCAAGGAAAACGTACACGGGATGAATTATCCCTTCACACAGCTCTTTGAACAACTCTTTTACACGGAACAACCCTATCTCCTGGAATCCGGCCTACTGACCTGGCGGTTGAACTCACGAATCTTCCGCAGTTGAATTTTTAATATTTTTGGAGGCTTTGCGGCGGGATAATGCCAACGGTGCAAGCTATAATTCACCGGCGTCATTAGTTAACTCTTCTTTCCGATACCGAGTCTTTTCATCAGCTTGTACAGATTGGACCGTTCCACTTTCAGAATTCTCGCTGCTTTTGAGATATTGAATTCACTTTCCTTCAGCACTTTATCAACATAGCTCTTTTCGAAAAGTTCCTTCGCCGCTTTGAGACTACCGGTGATCTCGATGTGCCCCAATCCCTCAAGCGCCTGGGTTGAGACCGGGGCCTCTGAGAAACCTACCGCCCTCCTGACATCACTCAGTTTAATTGTATCTTCCAGTGTAAGAATAGTGAGTCTTTCCACCAGGTTTTTCAGCTCGCGTATATTACCCGGCCACGTGTAGTCTTCGATAAGAAATTTTCTCGCCTCCTCGGTAATACCTTTTTTCTTCTTGTTATTTTCGTCTGCAAAAAATTGCAGGTAGTATTCAATGAGGCTCGGAATGTCTTCACGTCTTTCCCTGAGCGGCAGAACATGAATGGGCACAACATTGAGCCTGTAGTAGAGATCTTCCCTGAACCGTCCCTTCCCAACTTCCTCTGTAATATTTTTATTTGTAGCAGCTATTACCCGTACATCTATCTCCACGGGCTTTACACCGCCAACCCGTTCAACCTGCATTTCTTCGAGTACCCTAAGCACCTTCGCCTGTGCCTCGAGGCTCATATCCGCGATTTCATCGAGAAAAATGGTTCCTGTATCAGCCACTTCAAATTTACCCTTTCTATCCTGGAGCGCCCCTGTAAACGCGCCTTTACGGTATCCGAACAGTTCCGATTCAATGAGGGTTTGCGGTATTGCTGCGCAGTTCACGGCGACGAAGGGCCCATTTTTTCGTGAACTTTTTATATGTATCCTTCTCGCTATGACTTCCTTCCCGGTACCGTTTTCACCCCATATAAACACACGCGTGTTGCTCTGGGCACAGCTTTCGATTAGATTCTCTATCTCACTGAATGTCTGTGACTTGCCGGGCACCATGAAATAATTTTTTTCACTCTGCTGGCGCAGCTCCCTGTTGTCTTTTCTTAACCCACTGATCTTTACCGCATGGCCAACAACGTTGAGAACCCGGTCTATTGAAAGAGGCTTTTCGATAAAATCGAACGCACCGATTTTTGTGGCCTTCACAGCAGTATCTATCGTCCCGTGGCCGGTAATAATAATTACCTGCAGCTCTCTAAAATCACTTTTGATCGTCTGGAGCACATCAATACCGCCGATTTCCGGGAGCCAGAGGTCGAGGAGCACCGCATCCACTGCATTCCGTTCTATCACATTGAGCGCTCCCCGTCCATTCTCAGCAAGCAGAACGACGTAGCCCTCATCCTCGAGCACGTCTTTCAGTGTTTCTCGTATGTTCTTCTCATCATCAACAACGAGGACTGTGTTCATGCCTCTTCAAACTCCATGTAAAAAGTTGTTTTGCCGGGTTCGCTGTCAAACCATATTCTGCCCCTGTTGTCGAATACGATCTTCTCGACAATTGTAAGCCCGAGCCCCGAACCTGTCCCGTTTTTGGACACGTAGGGGTCGAAAATCGCATCTCTGATAACGGGATCGATACCGGGCCCGTTGTCTGTAACAGCAATTATATACCGATGCACACCGCTTGATGCATCCTCAGCGCCGGAACAACATTCCACCGTCACAGTACCATGCTCCTTCACTGCAATAATGCTGTTGTGCAGGATATTCAACAGGGCCCGCCTGATTTGCATTCCATCGATTCTAATATATATATTTTTTTTAGGATGTATGAAAGTAAAAACCATGTTTCTATACGAGTCTTTCAGCAGGGTGATCACATCATCGATAATAGGTACTATATCATACATGCCTAGCTTTGTCTCAGGAAAACGTGTGAACTGCGAGAATTCATTGAGCATTTCGTTAATGTTATCCACTTCGGAAATAATGGTGTTTATTCCCTTGACAAGTACATCGTAAAATACCTCCTCCTCCGAATACCGTTTCAGCAGACGTTGAGCCGACAGCTTAATTGGTGTGAGCGGGTTTTTGATTTCATGGGCAATCTTTCGCGCGATATCCTGCCATGCGGCGATTCTTTCCGTATGTTTAACAAGCTGCCTATTGACACGAAGTTCCTCCGTCATTTCATTGAATGAATCGATCAATAGTTTAAGCTCATCCTTCGCTTCAAGCTCGACCCGATAATCGAGCTTGTCGTCCGCGATCTTTTGCGTGGCTATTGCAAGCTCACGAATCGGAACCGTCACCTCTTTTGAGATAACGAGGCTCAGATAGATGGAGAGCATAAAAAAAGGCACGACAATCACGATGAGTACAAGCGTTACAACACCGATCAGCGGTTTTCTTACGATTTTAAGGGTCCTGTAGTTCTGCAATCCGCTCGATATTGAATCTGCATACCCGGAAATTGTGGATGGCACCCTTCTGGAAATCAGGTACCGCTTACCTCCTGCAGCGGCAACTGAAGTAATGAGATATTCATGTTGTGACGCAGTGATCCTCCGCCACTCATCAGGGTTTATTTTGCCCGTCTCGTCATTTCGCGTGAGTTCCCGGGCAAGCTCTGTATCACGCCCCAATACACCGGTTATCTCGTGAGTATCGGGATCAAACCGGAATATACCGTCTATTATTTTAAAGTTGGCGGAACGCATCTGGTCTTCAGTGCACCCACCGCACACCTTCTTCCACTCAGCACGGGTCTCGTTTGAAAGCCGGTTGTACACCTCTTTTGACATTTCAAGACCGTTGACAAGAGATTCCTCGATGCCGCGGACAAACCAGAGGTTTATACTTTTTGTAATGAGATTATTGGAAATCAGCGACAGCGGAATAACGGGGATCAGCGTTACGATAAGGAAAAAAACAGTCAGGCGGAAACGAAACTTGGAGCCTTCGCGCGCCTGCAGCCTGTCCCGAACTATCTGGGCGATATTATATATTACGAGAAAGGATATAACGACAAGGAGGGCGATGAGCGAAAAAAGCAGGATGCTCTTTTGAGCAATTGCCTGAAAAAGCACAAACGGGTCGACCGCAAAGCTAAAAAACAGCAGGGCGCCCAAATACACGGAGAAAATAGCAATAAGAGCAATTAAAAGGATATTTTCCCGTTTTCGTGTTTTTTTCACGTCCATTCTACAATTT